>NZ_JBGOOI010000126.1:0-5882 GCF_041439605.1 Vibrio sp. 1F169
AATACGCGAAACGGGGTTGTTCTATCTTTAAATTTAATTACGCAACAAAGCCGATCGCATCACCAGACAACGGTGCTGACCATCATATTTATGTACTACAAGAACTATTTGGAAAATTCAGCGATGAATTTATCCAGAATATCCATAACGCAAAAGATGAACATCAAATCCTTAATATTTTAATTAATTCATAAGGCGTAGAAAATTATGAGCACCCTAGCAAACCAAGCTACAAATACCAGTAGCAATTCTAATAATAGAAATAGTAGTAGCGACTATAAAAAAATCCTAAGTACCATGAAAGGCCATCTGCTTTTCGGAACCTCACACATGCTACCTTTCATCGTAGCCGGTGGTGTTCTATTGGCTTTAGCGGTAATGGCATCAGGCAAAGGCGCTGTACCTGCAGACGGCCTGCTAGCAGACATCTCTAATATCGGTATCAAAGGCCTTGTTCTTTTCCCAATCATTCTTGGCGGCTTTATTGGTTACTCCATTGCAGATAAACCGGCACTGGCACCTGCGATGATCTCTTCTGGCATCATGGCAGACATGGGCGGCGGCTTCCTTGGCTGTATCGTAGCTGGCTTTATCGCCGGTGGCGTGGTGTTCCAACTTAAGAAGATCCCACTTTCTGCGAACATGACGGCGCTAGGTGCGTACTTTATTTACCCGCTTCTAGGCACGTTAATCTCTGCAGGTATCGTACTGTGGGGCATCGGCGAGCCAATCAAACTGTTCATGTCTTCAATGAACGAGTTCCTAGCTTCAATGGCTGGCGCATCTAAGATGGTTCTAGGAACAATCCTTGGCGGTATGACGGCGTTTGATATGGGCGGCCCTATCAACAAAGTCGCGACTCTATTTGCTCAAACTCAAGTAGACACACAACCGTGGCTAATGGGTGGCGTAGGCATCGCGATTTGTACACCACCTCTAGGCATGGCACTGGCTACCTTCCTATTCAAAAACAAGTTCTCTAAACAAGAGCAAGAAGCAGGTAAAGCAGCGGCAATCATGGGTTCTATCGGTATCTCTGAAGGTGCTATCCCATTCGCAGCGAATGACCCAATGCGCGTTCTTCCTTCAATCGTAGCCGGTGGTATCGTTGGTTGTGTGTTTGGCTTCATGACAGACGTTCTACTGCACGCACCGTGGGGCGGCCTAATCACTGCGCCAGTATCAAGCAACATTCCAATGTACGTCGTCGGTATTGCGCTTGGTTCGCTAACCACAGCGGTTATCGTTGGCTTCTGGAAACCTGTCGCGGTTGAAACCGAAGAAGACATGGTTGAAGCGCCAGTACAAGCTCAAACAGCGCCTGTAGCAGGCGAAGGCGAGTACGACATCGTAGCCGTAACATGTTGCCCTTCTGGTGTTGCACACACCTTCATGGCAGCGAAAGCACTAGAGAAAGCAGGCTTAGCAGCAGGCCTTAAGATTAAGGTAGAAACTCAAGGTCAAAACGGTATTCAGAACCGCATCAGCGACCTAGATGTAGCGAACGCGAGACTGGTTATCTTGGCTCACGATATTCAAGTGAAAGACGCTCACCGCTTTGCTAACGCGAACGTGATTGAGTGTTCAACGAAAGAAGCGATGAAGAAAGCCGCGGACATGGTGGCTATTTAAAACCTGAAACAAATTAGAAGATAAAATTACTACCCCCTAGTAACTAAAATCCCCATTCGCCTTGTCAGCGAATGGGGATTTTATATTTATATAATGTTCAAAGCTTTTTACTGCTTGATATAAAGATCCTTAGAATAGATTCGGCCTTCAACGTTATTCTTCGCAAAGCCACCGACACTTGGTCGCACTAGGCGAGCTTGCATGTAGTAGTAGATTGGCGCGATCGGCATGTCTTCAGCCAGTAACTGCTCCGCTTGGTCATAGAAACCTTGGCGTTCTTGCTCATTAGTTGCAGCCAATGCGCTATCCATTGCTGAGTCGTACTTTTCGTTGTTGTAACGAGCGAAGTTGCCTGAAGATTCAGAACGCAGAAGGCTTAAGAAGGTCGACGCTTCATTGTAATCACCACACCAAGATGCTCGCATCACATCAAAATCACCTTGGCGACGTGATACTAGGTAAGACTTCCACTCTTGGTTTTCCAACTCAACTTGCGCGCCTAGGTTGCTTTTCAGCATGGATGCAATCGCCACCGCAATCGACTTATTCGATTCACTGGTGTTGTAAAGCAATTTAAAATCTAGCGGGTTAGAAGCATCGTATCCGGCTTCTTTCAGCAACTCTTTCGCCTTTTGGTCACGGTCCCTTTGAATCCATGTACTGTACTCAGGTTGAGTGGCATCAAAGCCTGCCGTGTATTCATGAGCAAAGGTATAAGCTGGTAAGTTACCTACTTGAGTCACTCCATTAGTAATCACATTGCGCATCATGGAATAAGACACCGCTTTCCGCACTCGCGCATCATCAAACGGAGGGCGCGTGGTATTGAACGCGTAATAGTATGTACACAATAAAGGTACCGCTGTATACGCGTCTTGATATTTCATTTTTAGCTGCTGCGCCATGTGTGTCGGCACATCAGACGTAATATCGACCTCGCCCACCGCATAGCGATTAATCGACGCATTCTGGTTCTCAAACGGAATGTAAGTCACTTGGGTTAAGTGCGTATCTGAACTGTCCCAATAGTTAGGGTTCTTCTCCAGTTCAATGCGTTCGTTCACCACCCACTCGCCTAAAACAAACGCACCATTACCAACAAACTGCTTAGGATCGCTCCACGGCTTATCGCTGTTTTCTAGCGTTGCCTTATGAACGGGCATCATTGAAGTGTGGCCTGTCATCGCCACAAAGTATGGAACTTTGCTATCGAGTTCGAACTTCACCGTGTGCTTATCAACCGCCGAGATACCGAGCTCTTCAACAGGCTTCTTACCTTCTGCCACATCAGCGATATTTTTGATTTGAGTCAGCTTGAGATACCACACATTTGGCGAAGCGAGTTTCGGATCGACCGCGCGTCTTATCGCATACACGAAATCATCGGCCGTCACCGGATCGCCATTCGACCATTTAGCATCTTTACGCAAGTGGAATACAAACGTCTGGTTGTCTTCGGTTTCCCAAGATTCCGCAACACCTGGAGTGATGTTGCCATCGCGATCTTGAATAACTAAACCTTCAAATAGGTCACGTAGAATGTGCATTTCAGGCAAGCCTTCTGCCTTTGCCGGATCGAGTGTCGCAGCTTCTGCATCATTGGCTCGCACCAAATGTTGGTCTTTTGCCAGTGAAACACCAGCAGGTAAGGTTTCAGCAACGGCAGTCACTGAGATAAAAGGGGTTAATAAAGATGAAATGAGTAAAGCCGTTGAATGTTTCTTAAAATCCATGTTTTTTTGCTCTCCTAGCCTATCTTTGAAGCAAAGTAATATAATTAACAATGCGACGGTTGACGTGTTTTGACGCTATGGTTTATTTAAAGGGGTTCATCTAATGGACTTGGTTAATGATTAATATAGCCAATAGTGAATACTTGATACTACTTGATCAATCAGGAGATTAAGGTGAGTTTAATTCCAAGAACGGAAAGAGCTGCGTTTTCGATAAAGCCGCTGTCATATGGAAAATCGGTGTTGGGTGCACCCTTGCTCTATTTCCCCGCGCAAATAGAAAGCGAATCTCGCGGGCTGATTTTAGCGGGCACACACGGCGATGAAACGGCTTCTATCGCGGGTTTATCTTGCGCGCTAAGAAGTTTGCCTACCGCCAACTTACGACACGATGTGATCTTATCGATGAACCCAGACGGCAATCAACTAGGCACTCGCGCCAACGCTAACCAAGTCGATTTAAACCGCGCCTTTCCAACTCAAAACTGGACAGAAAACGGTACCGTCTATCGCTGGAGTTCTCACACCCCTGTCAGAGATGTAAAAGTTAAAACGGGGCAAGCCGATCTGCTTGAACCGGAAGTGCAGTCGCTCATCAACCTCATTGAGCAGCGCCAACCCAAGTTCGTCATCTCTTTCCACGAACCACTCGCCATGGTCGACGACCCAACCCAATCAGAACTCGCCTCTTGGCTAAGCAAGCAGTTCAACCTACCACTCGTCGAAGACGTCGACTACGAAACCCCAGGCTCATTCGGCACTTGGTGCCAAGAAAAAAACCTACCGTGTATTACCGTAGAACTGCCGCCCGTTTCTGCGGATTTGACTATAGAGCAGTATTTGGATGCATTTTTGGCGGTGTTGGGGTATGAGGGGGTTGTTTAAAGATTTGTTTAAAGATTGCTAACTCATTTTTGGACAAGAACGAACCAGTGACTTCGCTAAATTAGCAAATCATAAATCAGTATAGATAATGTAAAATGAGCTATGACGAACAGTCTACTTGCGTTAGCCCGAAAGATAAATTTTTTTGGGCGCATTAAGTGACGTTAAGTTAGACAAATAATCATCATAATTGAGAGCCAAGTAAGAGCATTGCACCAGCTTGCTGTTGCCCTGAAAATGATTGCATTTTAGTAACATAAATGATCTTGCATTGCTCATTATTACTAAAAGTTACACCTCGACGCTCTAACTCTGCAAACGCAACGTCTCTATTCGCGTCATAAGCAGCCTCTGAACATAGCTTGGCGGTAGTCATATTTTCAGCAGATTTTGGAGTGAGAACACAGCCAGCCAACAACAAAGGCAATAAAAAAAAGATAAATCGAAACAACATTAGATCTCCGTAATCCTAATTTTTTCCACACTAGTGAAGATGACTTCAATATCTTTGCAAGTCGCCCATCCTTTTCCTTCGGTACTTAATTTATTCAGAAACTGAATAGCCTCCATTGGTTTTTTCGATAATTTTCCATCGAAAGATTGCAGTTCTCCATCATCTACAATTAACCATCGGCTTTTTTCCTTTTTAAGATTAATAAATATTGTTCCGTCAGGAAATGGGGGAAATGTATCAGCAAAAGATGCCCCAACACATACTGGACTAAAAGCCTTTTTTTGAAAAAATGATTCACTCATATCTCTTCCCTGTTTAATAAACGAGTTATTGATAATCAAAGTACAACAAAAAGGGGAGAAGGCAAGCATAAAAAAAGCAGCTCTAGCTTCAACCTCATTGGAAAACCTACGCATAATTTCTAAAGCACATGGATTAGATTAATTAGGTTTATTCTAGATCATTCAAGGATGTCGATTTGGCGGAGCTGAGAAACTTTGGGGTACTTTCGTGTTTGAAAGTGCTGACTGTATCGGTTCTGGACAGAAACGCGTTAGAGCTTAAGAGCTAACGCGCTCGATATAGATTAGAATTAATATCTTGAAACCATAAACGCTTGTTAGTTGCGAAACTTTACATTTCGTAGCTCAGTACCGATTATCAGGACTAATTCATGTTGTCTGGTGTATGAAGATTAGTGCCACAAACTGTGCACTTATAGTCACCTGTAGCTTCGCCCTCCATCAATGCACTGGCAACTGATGCAAAAAAGCCTGAGAAAAAACCTGCTGATTTCGACGCACTGGATTTTTTTGGTTGCGAGAAGCTTTCATATTTGTGGAGGGTGATCTCTTTGCAATTGCAACAGAACGCTTTCGTTTGCTCAGAACCGTACATTTTAACCAACCCGATTATTCATCTGTAGTTTTCACAACCTCAAAGCAACCAACGCTTTATAGGCGGAATTTTTTCTTTTTTACATTCCGTCTATGTTGCTGCCATATATTATGAAGCTCAACTGGTATTACCCTGTTATGTGAATCGGCATATGGTAATGGGGGCAAACTACGGAAAATTCCGTATAAGAGACCAAAGTACTGATTGATTAACTTGGTCTATCGGTGGGCTTTGTTGCGTAATTAAATTTAAAGATAGAACTACCCCGTTTCGCGTATTTC
>NZ_JBGOOI010000127.1:0-5572 GCF_041439605.1 Vibrio sp. 1F169
CCGATAGTACCAACGTTTACGTGCGGTTTCGTACGTTCAAATTTTTCTTTAGACACAATCGTGTTCCTTCCTAGTTATGATTCGCCACGTTCATTATTGAGCGAGACGCGCCAGAAATTGCTATTTTATGCGCCAACTCTCGTTAGCGCAATATTTGGACGCATTGTTCTTTCAAAAAATGAAAAAAATGCGTCCCTTTTGTTTAACCACGCTCTGCAATGATTGCATTAGCAACATTTTTTGGCACTTCAGCGTACTCACTAAACTCCATAGAGTAAGAAGCACGACCTTGTGTCGCAGAACGTAAATCAGTTGCGTAACCGAACATGACAGACAACGGAACTTGTGCACGAATTATCTTCAGGCCAGCTGTCCCCTCGTCCATACCTTCGATGATGCCGCGACGACGGTTAATATCGCCAACAACGTCACCCATCCAGTCTTCTGGAGTAGTTACTTCAACTTTCATCATAGGCTCAAGCAAAACTGGTTGCGCTTCTAGTGCACCCGTTCTGAAAGCCATAGAGGCAGCGATTGTAAACGCCATCTCACTTGAATCTACTTCATGGTAAGAACCATCATATAGTGTAGCTTTGATATCCAAAACTGGATAGCCCGCTAATACACCATTGTTCATTTGCTCTTCAACGCCTTTAGCGACAGAGGTAATGAACTCTTTTGGTACGATACCATTGGCAATTTCATCTACGAAGACAAAGCCTTCACCGGCTTCTGATGGTTCCAGTTTCAGCCACACGTGACCGTACTGTCCTTTACCACCATGTTCGCGGATAAATTTACCTTCAGCTTTCGCTGTACCACGAATGGTTTCACGATAAGCCACTTGCGGATTACCAACGTTGCAGTTCACACTGAATTCACGCTTCATGCGGTCAACGATGATATCTAAGTGCAGTTCACCCATACCAGAGATTAGTGTCTGGCCAGTCTCGTCATCCGTTTCAACACGGAACGATGGATCTTCTGCCGCTAGCTTACCTAACGCGATAGTCATTTTATCTTGATCAGCTTGAGAGCGAGGCTCTACAACGATCTGAATAACTGGATCTGGGAATTCCATACGTTCAAGAACAATTTTATGGTTCTGATCACATAGAGTTTCACCAGTAGTAACATCTTTAAGGCCGATAATGGCTGCGATGTCACCTGCTCGTACTTCTTTTACTTCTTCACGCTTATTTGAGTGCATTTGAACAATGCGCCCTAAACGTTCACGTTGTTTCTTCACAGAGTTGTAAGCTGTTTTACCGCTTTCAACAACACCAGAGTAAACACGGATGAAAGTTAAAGTACCAACAAATGGGTCTGTTGCAATTTTAAATGCTAGCGCTGAGAACGGTTCTTTGTCGTCTGCATGACGCTCTGCTTCGTTCTCGTCTTCATCGATACCTTTAATTGCAGGTACATCGACAGGAGAAGGAAGGAAGTCAACAACTGCATCTAGAACAGCTTGTACACCTTTGTTTTTGAATGCACTACCACATGTAGCAAGTACGATTTCATTATTAAGGGTACGAGTACGAAGACCTTGTTTGATTTCAGCTTCTGTTAGTTCACCTTCTTCAAGGTACTTATCCATCAGCTCTTCATTTGCTTCTGCAGCAGCTTCAACAAGTTCTGTACGATATTCTTCAGCCATTTCTTGCATGTCTGCAGGAATATCTTCGTACGTAAAAGTCATGCCTTGGTCAGCTTCGTTCCAGTTAATCGCCTTCATCTTGATAAGATCGACAACGCCTTGGAAGTTTTCTTCAGCACCAATGTTCAGTTGAATTGGAACAGGAGTTGCGCCTAGGCGATCCTTGATCTGTTCAACTACACGCAAGAAGTCTGCGCCTGTACGGTCCATTTTATTAACGAAAACCATACGTGGAACTTGGTACTTATCAGCTTGACGCCATACAGTCTCTGACTGAGGTTCAACACCAGATGAGCCACAGAACACAACAACTGCACCATCAAGCACACGCAGAGAACGTTCTACTTCGATTGTGAAGTCAACGTGCCCCGGAGTGTCGATGATATTAATACGGTGGTCAGAGTACTGAGCTTCCATACCACGCCAAAACGTAGTAGTTGCTGCTGAAGTGATCGTAATACCGCGCTCTTGCTCTTGCTCCATCCAATCCATGGTTGCTGCACCATCGTGAACTTCGCCGATTTTGTGAGAAAGACCGGTATAGAACAGAATACGTTCACTTGTGGTTGTTTTACCTGCATCTACGTGAGCAACGATACCGATATTACGGTATTGCTCAATAGGAGTTTTACGAGCCACGGTTGAATCCTCTTATTAGAGACTTAGGGACTATTGCTATGTCTAGATTATGCGTTAAAAGCGATACTTCGCTAAAAAGTGCTTGCCCTAGAAATAGCAATAGTTCCTAGCATAAGCATAGGAACTAAAGAAGTGCTGCAAGGAAACTTGCAGCACTAAAAAGGTATTACCAGCGGTAATGTGCGAACGCTTTGTTTGCGTCAGCCATACGGTGAACGTCTTCACGTTTCTTAACCGAAGTACCTTTGTTCTCAGACGCGTCTAGCATTTCAGCAGCTAGGCGTTGAGCCATAGATTTTTCACCACGCTTACGCGCAGCTTCAACTACCCAACGCATAGCAAGAGCGTTACGGCGAACCGGACGAACTTCTACAGGTACTTGGTAAGTTGAACCACCCACACGGCGAGATTTAACTTCTACCGCTGGACGAACATTTTCAAGAGCTTCTTCAAATACAGCTAAGTGATCTTTACCAGATTTCTCAGCCATAACTTCTAGTGCAGTGTAAACAATCTTCTCTGCAGTAGATTTTTTTCCGTCAACCATAAGGATGTTAACGAATTTTGCCAGCAGCTCAGATTTGAACTTAGGATCTGGAAGGATCTTACGCTGGCCTATTACGCGACGACGTGGCATGGAATTTCTCCGTTGTCTTCTTCAGGTTTTTTCCAAAACTTTTCAGAATAATAAATAAATAGTGTTTGGCCTTACTTAACGCTTTCTTTTAAAAAAAAGACGCATTAAGACTTAGGACGTTTCACACCATACTTAGAACGACCTTTCTTACGGTCGTTAACGCCTGCACAGTCAAGTGCACCGCGAACAGTGTGGTAACGCACACCTGGTAAATCTTTAACACGACCACCACGGATAAGAACAACACTGTGTTCTTGAAGGTTATGACCTTCGCCGCCGATGTATGAAGTAACTTCAAAGCCGTTAGTTAGACGAACACGACATACTTTACGTAGTGCTGAGTTCGGTTTTTTTGGAGTAGTAGTATATACGCGAGTACATACACCACGTTTTTGTGGGCACGCTTCTAGTGCAGGCACGTTGCTTTTAACAACCTGCTTTACACGAGGAGTACGTACCAACTGGTTAATAGTTGCCATTAACTAGCTCCTGATTTACTTGAAAGTAAGCTTGATGAAAAATCTAGCCCTATTACACATAGTGTAAATAGGGACGCAAAATTCTATTCAGCAGTGGGATGTGTGTCAAGAAATATACAGATCTTTTTTAGCCGTCTAGAGCTCAGGATGGTCTTTTTTTAACCACACTGATAAAATGCAGCTACCAAGTGACTGATTTGTCGTTCAAAACAGTCAGTTTTACGAATCCATCGAAGTCCACTTGATCCAGGGTGCTTGAAGCAAGTTGTTGTAAACCTCGACTATAAAGATCTGTTTTTAATACCGACACATGTTTAACGGTGGAGATTTGATTGAATAACTCATGATTTGGAAGGCAAACATACACCGCATCTTCAACCAAAAGGATATGGTCCTTTTGTTGCGAGTACATCAATGCAAGCTTGAGTTTGTCTACTGATTTTACAATATGAAGCATAACGTTCCCTAGAAAGTCAGTATTTTTTGGCTCTGAGCTAACTTCTGCGTCAACTCATTCATTTCTAGCGCAGTCACATCGATCAGTAAGTTATCAGTCGAGAGACCAAACTGATTGAGGCTATGTTGACACACGTAAACCTGCTCGATGTCGTAGAGGTCCATAAGCTTGAATGCAGAAATATAGTCACGTGATAAGGATTCATCAGGCTGTTGCGCTTTGAGAAGCTGTGTAACGCCATCACCGACAAAGAATACGCTGATGTCTTCACTGTAAGCTGAAGCCGCTAACAATGCGTCTAGCCCTTCCCTACCTGCAGCCGTTGTATGAGGAAAGCTGTTAAATATAAATGCTAATGTGCTCAAAACTGGACAACCCTATCTTGCGTCAGAAGTGCTTCAGATAAACTCCCTAAGCCTGCTTGGGTAAACCCTGTCGCCAAGTTAGAGGCAATTAATTGATGTTGCGCCGCTTCTTCAGTGCTGATAACTCCACGCCTTAGCGCAGCAGCAACACATGTCTCTAGGCTAACATTGTGCTCGTCCGCCAGTTTTTGCCAAGCGGCAGCTAAGTCAAATTCATCATTAGCCGGCACAGTAATGCCAGAGCCATTACTGACGCCGTCTTGATAGAAGAACACACTGTGAAGTTTGTGGCCCTGTTTCAATAGAGCCACAGCAAACTGATAAGCACTTCTTGCGGATTGTGACCCGTAAACGGGTCCATTAACTAAGAGTGTATAGCTTAACAACCCTCTTCATCCTCTGTTTTACGTTGACGGATGTACAAGTACACTGTGTGCTTAGAGATATTCAATCGCTCAGCAACGCGGTTAATCGCGTCTTTGATGTCGAAAATACCTTTGTCGTATAGCTCCATCACGATTTGGCGATTTTTGGTGTTGTTCGATACAGATTTGTCTGCATTGATTTCTTCAATCGTGCGTTCAACCGTTTGATCGACAAGTTCTTCAACATCACTAGCAAAGTTAACAGATGACGCAGCTTCGTCCGCGTCTTGCGTAGGCATGAAAGATTGCAGCACTTGTGAGAATGGCGCATCTAAGTTCACGTTAATACACAGTAAGCCAATCACTCGGTCTTCACCATTGCGGATAGCAACCGTGATCGACTTCATTAGTACCCCGCCTTTAGCGCGAGTAAAATATGAACGAGAGAAGTTACGCTTAGAACCTTCAATATCTTTCAACATCTTCAATGCAAGATCGGTGATTGGCGAACCAACCTGACGGCCTGTATTTTCACCATTGGCAATTTTAATCGCTGAAGTATTGAGGTCTTCTAAAGAGTGTAAAACGATTTCACAAAACGGACCGATCAGACTCGCAATACCATCAACTACGGCCTCATAAGATCTTAGGATAATTTTATCGTGTTCACTGAATGGCATGACATGGACTGATTCCATTTCGAGTAACATGTCCGCATTGACTGTTTCTGTAGTAGTCACTTATTCCTTACCTTCGTGTGAAAAATCAACAAATTTATGTAAGTTTATCAGAAAATTTTAATTGCACACCTAGCTAACATTGCAACTAGTGATTTAGAACAAGTTTAAAAATCAAATACTCATATTCAAGTCATAAAAAAAGCCTAACTTAAAGTTAGGCTTTTTATTCAATCAATGTCCCGTCCTGAAATGTGTTTACACATTGAGGACGAATTATGACTACTTCAAAT
>NZ_JBGOOI010000128.1:0-5152 GCF_041439605.1 Vibrio sp. 1F169
ACTACTTCTTCTTGAAGATAAAAGCGGCTTTCCCCGGAAAGCCGCGATGAACCTTTTTTAAGGTGATGCTTGCAGGATAAGTCAGCATAACTCGAACCAACCATCAAAGACTTACAATACTATTTGCAGTATAAGTTCGCATAACATTGCATCGAAAGTCTGCAAATTTGAACAACGACTAAGATTCAACGTAGTAAATTTACTACGCTCCAATTAATCCTCTAGCAGACATAATCGACATGTGTGTAACAAACTTTTGGACAGAAACGCGTTAGAGTTTAAGCTCTAACGTGCTCGATATAGATTAGAATAAGTATCTTGAAACCTTAAACGCTTGTTACATTGCCACACAACCTGATTTTAAACTAAATGCACCTTGGAACTCCGAACTAATATTACTAAACTCTTCGATTTTTGGAGTGGCATAAAAATGACTATCATCTGATGCCAATATCCCCTGTGTATTTGTTACTAAAATAAGGCTAGTTAAGTGTTTTTGCTTAAAAATATTACTGACTTTATTTTTGAACCTTGGGTTTCCAAGCAAGTATTCTAGAACTTGTGGATTTTTTACTTCCACTGCGATGGATGAGCGCTTGTCGTTCGGCAATTGATTTTTTGCCGACTTTTTACATATAGTCTCAAACTCTCTAAATAAGGCTGACTCTTTAACTGCACTGTTTAGTATTAAACTAAATCTACCTCTCCCACCTTTAGATAAAGATGCAACCCTACCCACTTCTATACCAACTGCGCCACTGTTAAAGTGCAGCGTACGGTCTGATTCTTCGATATTTTCTACATTATTAAAAATTTCACATTGAACACAAAAAAGCTCATTACCAACGTATGACTCATCATTTATGGTACAGATAATTTGTTCGGCTAGCCTATTTAAAGACTCTTCGCCTTTGGGTAGTTCCTTCTTCAGTTCAATAGTATAGATACGAAGCTGATTATCAGGTACACCCCCCAAACCATGCTCTAAGCTTAATATTCTATTATAGAGGCGTGCGGCATCTTCACCGGGAACATATAAGCCTTTACTGTAGGCAAAAGATTTACATTCCAATTGAACTTGTAGCCCTTTATGATCAGTTATCAAATAGTCAAAATTATCGCCACTGTTGTCACCATCTTTTACTTCTACGGAACAATTATTACAATGTAGTTGTAGATAACAAAAAAGCTCAAAATCAATAGCACGTAAATCATTAGGTTTGTGAAATGCAGCCTGGAAACGTTTTAGGCAATTGTCTTGCTCTATTCCAACTAAAGAGTGATACATACCCAAAAATGCGTTACATAGTGACATTGACTGCTCAATAAGACCTATTTCGTATTGATCTCGCCGAGATTCATGCTTAGTTTCAAATATGTACAAACCTTGAACTAAAAAATTATCCATCACTTTTGGCAAAGAAGGCGTTTGTCCACCTCCATAAATATTTGAATATGCTTTTACCCACGGTTTATCTGGAAAGACTCTTACCATATGCTCGTATATATAACCAATAGCTTTCATCTTGATAACTTCCTCCGTTATTTGCTGGGCAATTTAACGCCCGCATTTGCGGCTGGTTTGGAGCGCCACGAAAAACCAGTCCGACAACATGCGCTTGTTATGTGAATACATCTACTCCATTGAAACAGCAGGCAAAGTCGCCCTAATTTCGTCAATTACTTTGGGCGCAAGATGATTGTTGAGGTTTCTAATCAGCCAATGCTCAAACTCCGCCAGCCTCGTATTTCTAAGGTGAGAAGATGCAATAGCCATCAACCCCTTATTGTCATAGATTGAGAGAAGGTCTATAAGGTTTCGCTCCTCTATGGCGCTCTGAATTTTGTTTCTAGCGTAATCAGATAGGGCTTCGATATTGAGATTTGAGACTTCGCTATCAAGTGACGCCCTCAATTCTTCCACCGATGAAGAGTCGCTCAAATCAATTTTCTTTAGTGCCCGATCGATTCGCCTACGACAATATCTAATTACTGCGTCTTCTCTATTCTTATCTGAAACGCTATCAACAATTGCCGAAGTAAAGCTATCCAACTTTGCCTCAAGTTCGGAGTCAGTAAAGCCTTCATGTTCTAGTATTGCTTTCGCGACACTGGGTTGCAGGAAGATATTCTCTATCTCACTGAGTGGCAAAACTTTAATCCCTAAACTCGAGAGATAGTCTTTATCTTCATCGCTGTAATCATCAGCATCAACAATCCCGGAACATGAAACGCGAGTGAGTGAAATGTTTTGGCGCATAGTTACCACGGAATGAATAACTTGCTCACAGGAGCCTCTCGGAATCACTGTCCATTCTGGATAACAACACCTGAAGGTTACTCGATCTAAGCTTTCGCCATTGCCCTCTACAAATAAAATAGGTTTTCGGCTGCCTAATATTAAGGTTAGAGTATTTTCATCAAACCCACTATCACCTTGAATCCTGTTGATTTCCCACATTGGTGCTGGAGCATATTTACTAATCACATATTTTTCTGCTACTCGAGAACAAGCGAACTCAATATCATGAGTGATGAATAGAAATGCACAATCCGGCCTCAATGCCTCCAGTTCATCCCATAGTTTCGACATTATTGACTTATGAACATGCAGTTCTGGTTCATCAAATATTAGTAACGTGTTTGAATCTGCGACCAAAGCTTGACCTAGCATGTAAAACACGGCTCGTTCACCGTCACTCATATCAGTTGCTGAGTATTTCTCGGTTGAACCAATTATGGAAACCATAATGTCGTCGCCGCTAATGTGCAGCTCACGATGGGGTAACAGCGACTGCCAGACCTGAGTCAATATTTCAAACTTGGTTGCTTTAGCTTCTTCATTTTCACCAGCCCTAACACTCTTATGAGTCTGTAGGGAGGTGTTGGTCTGTTCTGCAAATAGTGTTTGCAATAAAAAATCGAAGTCGTTTAACAAGGAAACAGCCGCATTGTCACCCCACCGATTGCCACGTCGATGTGCAATTGTAGAATTTTTATGGTTCCAACCTGTCTTTAAAGCTTTTCTAGCATTTTTTTCACTTATCTTTGCAACTGATGGGTTCAATGAAAGTGCTCGATGTGCGGCTATCCTATGGGCTTGTTCTCCAAGGTTTTCCTCTATAAAGGAAGACAACCTTGTCTTTCCTGCACCATTAGCCCCAACAATTACAACTGAAGCACCTTTATCTATCCTTAATTTTTCGGAGCCACCTTCTTTAGGAATGGCTATTTCAAAAGACATGCATTTTCCTTATATATTGCAGAACTCAAAATTTACATAACGCCAATTCTTACGAATCCTCTCATAATTTCTATATAAAACAATGAGTAGACGCGTATCGCTAGTTCTGATCTAATGAATTTCGCCAAAAACACACCTGATAAAATGGATCTAATAGGAAACCCTAACGATGCGCGATGTTCAAATTCTACAGCAAACTCTTGAAAATCAATGCCCTGAAATTCACAAAAACGAATTAGATTTCTGATACTTGCAACCAAAACGGTACTTGATGGCTCTGACCTCACACTCACCAAAATTGGACGAGCTTTAGACATGAGGAAAAGTAAGTTAAATTTTAGAGTTTGAAACTGAGTTCAATCCCTCTCTGGCTCATTTTGGGGCAGATATGAGTTGTTGCAGAATCTGCAATCACTGAGCTTTCTCGTTGCTCGGGCAATTATTGCAACAGTTCAACTACCGAGGAATCCTCGATAGTTGCTTGATAAGCAATGTGCATATTTTGCACATTAGTTAGTTCTATTGCCGAAGCGACGAGATCAGAACCGGGTTGGAGCAGAGGTGATTTACGAAACAACCTGTTGCACAATTAGAAGATTGGAGTTGTTGCAGAATTTGCAACAACTGAGGTTTTACTCGAAACCTTAGTAATTGATACTAGAAAAGGATGTAGCCGAGTGTTAAGCCCACAACCATTATGATGATACTGGTTAATGTCATATTGTTGTCGACCCATTCATCAACCTTACTCATTCGAAGTTCCTCTTTCTTTGCTAATCATGTCAAAACCATGTTCAACACCATAAATTACTTCACGTAAGAGCGTCTCATTTGGTGAGTTCAAATTAGCAATGACTCGACCAATTTCATTGCCCAAGTCACAAAGTTCAATATCACCATCTGGAAGGCTATCAAGCGCTAACTTGAGGTTTGAAAGAAAAATATCAGGGTTCAGCAAATCTGAACTAGGGTTATCTAAAACCTCATTTCGATCAGCCATGAAATCATCTGTAACCCGTTCTACCTCATCGGCGAAGGATAGCCAATCAGGCTTTGTTTCACTCTTGGCAAGCAAATCACTGTGCGCATTATAAGGATTCACCCCTTTCAACAGCTCTTTTTCGGTCAACTTTTTTTTGCTCATCGGATACAACCTGACAGGATATTTAGATTAGTTGGAGTATAGCAAAATCAGCTAAACTGCCGTTAGAACGAATGCGCTGAAACAAACTTTGGGGCAAAGGCGTGTTTGCCTAGATCAGCTTCAGCACGCGCTAGGACATAAACGAGTTAACGACCTCCCTAATTTAGCAAACCATAAATAACATCAAGTATTGCAAAATTTTGCAGAAAGCCGCTAACTTTAGTATGCCACAGTTAGTTTTCGTTACAGTAGCCTAAGTTGCATTATGAGCAATACAGACTCAAGGATATCTGCTTGTTATGATAACTGTTGCTCTACAAGCGTCTTCCAGAACCCAACACCGTGTTCCAAAATATTATCGTTAAAATCATAATGCGGGTTATGAAGAGCAGTACCTCCACATTCACCAACACCATTCCCAACTAGCACATAGCACCCTTTTACTTCGCGTAACATGAACGAGAAATCCTCACTGATGGTGAAGCGTTCACAAGCTCCATTCACATTCTCTTCACCAACAACCGCTTGTGCCGCTTTCACTGCATGAGCCGTCTCTTCAGGCGTGTTAATCGTTGATAAGAAGCTGTTGTTGAAGTGGTATTGATAATCAACACCTGCTGACATGCACTGGCCAGCGACGACACGCTCAATCGCTTTCTCAATTTTATGCAATGCTTGATCGGTAAAGCTGCGAGTGTCACCAGAAATAGTCACTTGCGAAGGAATCACATTCACGGTTCCATTGGTAACAAAGTTAGTCACCG
>NZ_JBGOOI010000129.1:0-5116 GCF_041439605.1 Vibrio sp. 1F169
TATAAATACCCAGCAACTCGCTGCAAAAATCAGCTCGAAAGGTCAACACGCCCTAATCAAACAAGAAGAGGTTTCTTCAGAGTTGAAGCTATCGAATTTATTGAAAAGTAGGTATTTATAGGAAGAGAAATTAATCTTTAATGATCTATTAATAACAACATAATCACTAGCGATTTGTTGGGTTTTGCAATTTGCAATTTCAGTTTGCAAAACAAACAGGCATTTATGGCGAATACGTGTTCAGATGCGTAGTAAATACGTATATTTAAAGTTGGCACGCATAGTGCATTAGTAATAGTGACCCTTCTTAAGCCGAGGGTCACCTAGCCAACTGACGTTGTTAGTGAACCCATATTGTTCACACAAAATATATGACCAATCACCCTTTTGTGATTGGTTTTTTTTTGCCTGAATTTTGAGTTCTACTTGTTGGTATTACTTTTTATTAATTGTTATTACTACACTTATTATTAAGTGCAGTTAGCTCAAGCAAAACAAGCAGAGCACGACAATTTACTAATCATGCTCATACCATTCTTGCGCTAACACTCACCACACTTTGAGTAACAGCTTGGTTGGCGCGGGCATTCTCCACCTCGGGAGCAGATAAGCCTAGCCTCTGTCTCAATCCCACGTTCAATCCAATTTATATTTAGAATCTTGGCTATTGTCGTGAGATCTTTCTTGATGTTACGCGGGATTACCACCGAGCCACCATTGTTAACGCATGATGCTTTAAGTTGCTCTGCAATGTCTCTTGAATTACCGCCTTGTGCATCAATTGCAGGGTTAAGGTCTATGCCTGCACACAATACGCGATTGTTACCTGCAGGGTCCGTCATATTGATGGATTCACAGCAGTAGATTCTTGGTTCATCACCCACATTTAAAATAGATATTTGAGCCGAACTCCCTGCGCGAGGTTCTGACAATCGACGGAATACAGCCCAATGTTGACATGGGTCGGCAACAGTTCTCATATTTCCCCAAGGCAGTGGAATCCCGTTCCCGCGGTACACCGCCTTGAGTTTCCCTGGCCCATAAGCATCAAAGTAGTGCCAGTGAGGGTAGGGCGATACTACCGTCATTCGACGCATAGCAACAGAGGGGGAAACCCCCGCTCTTTTGTGAACGTCGATTTCGTAACCAGTGCGGTCAAGCAACTGTCTAAATGGAACTTTCGGGCAAAGAAGTGCGCCAGCAAAGAAGCTAGATTCAAAGTCTCGCCATGCTTGAAGAATATCTTGAGAATTAAGTTGCGAAGAGCCTGAAACCTGGTTGTCGTCCCATGTGTTGTTGTTGCCGACCGACAACACACTCTTTAAGCCTTCTTTGCTATGCAGAATACAATGGCCAATATAGACCGATAAATCGTATTTCAGACGAGTGGGGTACTCTTTCAGGATTTCATTTAAGAAGATTGTGCTAGGAGGTTCAAAGAACGAAGTGACTAGCTGTTTGGCATTAATTCCGAGTTCATCAACAACGTCTTTCGGTGTGCGTGTTACCCAACGGATGTTAATTCCAAGGCTTCTAGCGATGTCTATCAGATCTTCTACGCTGAGGTTAAGACGTTTTAAGCCAACTTCTTCCGCTGCGCGCTCAAGGTCAGGGAAGTGGTTCTGATTGCTTTCTTGGTGTGCTCGAATTAAGAGGTGTGCAAACTGGCGGCCTGAGATCCCCGTTTGAGATAGCATCTCTGGAATTGCAATTTGCAGGATGTCGTTGGAGAAAAGAAAGCTAGGCTCGAGTGCCATGCCACTTATCCCACCACGATTCCCTTTATCAGGAGCAATGGCTTGTTGTTCAGATTCGTCGTCAAGGAACCAGGTTGGGTTCTTCTGAAAGACCTGCGCGATTACTTCTAGCATATCGATGCTTGGGACGCGCTTTCCACGTTCAATCATTGAAAGGTAAGAAACGGAAGGTGCGTATTCTGGGTTGATTCTAATACAACGCGCAGACAGATCTTCCATCGTTAAATGGTTACGTTTTCTTAGGTTACGTATTTTCGTACCTAGGAAATGAGACTGACGAACTAAACTTTTTGACAAGGCCATATTTGTAAAATTCACATTGTAAAATTTTTGTTGTGAAATTGTAGGCAAAAAAGCGCTAGTCTACAAACTAAGCAATTCACAAAATGACAAATAAGTTAAACGTTAGTTTGGAATAATTGCTCTAGGACACATTTTTGCTATAAAAATCGGTGAATGTTCACCGGGTTGGTCAAGAGGGAAAGACTATGAATATGCTGACATTCGATAAAACAGAAATCCAAAAACAAACAAAACCATTTATCGCTGAAGCTGTCTTTGCCGTGGAGACTATCAGTGCCAAACAGCAAACTGAGAAGCAACTCAAAGCGAAGCAACTGCTAGACAGATTGTTCCCATTAGAGAACGGCTCACATCAAGATGTAACGAGCTACGTAGTTGATTACCGCCATATCATGGCTTATTTCAAAGGTGGCCAACACAGCGGTCTAAAGCATCCTAAGCAGTTTGTAGCTTACATGGGTGAGAAGTGTGACCCAGACTCAATCTTGTTCCGAGATAGCAGTGGAAGCCATTTAGAAGTGATGTTTGGTTGTCATAAAGGGACGGGGTGTATTGAATTGGTCGATATCGATGATATTCAGTTAGAGTCGTGCACCACGTTTGGCCAGTCGCCAATGGAAGCGGTACAAACGAATACTGAGCGTCAAGGAATCACTACAGCAATACGTCACTGGATCAGCCTAGTTCAAGGTGATGAGAAGGGTAAACCAAAAGCATGCAGCGAAGACAAAGAGTTCCGAGCTAAGAGCGGTGAGGATTACTGTCTTAACTATTGCTACGCCCTTTAATGTCACAGCTACATCTTTGGTATTTATGAAAGATGTAGAACCAGTGTAGTGTTAAATACTCTGAATGTATTTAGCATTAAACACTGACGACTATGCATAAACGACAAAGCCCCAACCATTAACCTACTGGTTATTGATTGGGGCTTTTTGCTTTCGATGTTAATTACGAGTCTATTTTTGAG
The DNA here is from genome assembly GCF_041439605.1 of Vibrio sp. 1F169. Taxonomy (NCBI): domain Bacteria; kingdom Pseudomonadati; phylum Pseudomonadota; class Gammaproteobacteria; order Vibrionales; family Vibrionaceae; genus Vibrio; species Vibrio sp. 1F169. The sequence goes on from NZ_JBGOOI010000129.1 coordinate 3,031, forward strand.
CCTGAGCCTGAGCCTTGAGCCTAGTTAGTACGTCGTTTAACTGTAAATTTGTTTAGATGATTGCAGACTACAGCGGCATCACTCTATTTCGACCAAGTGACTTCGCTTCGTAAAGTAGCTTATCAGCGCGTTCGATCAGTGATTGTGCCGATTCACCGGGTTCAAGCTCAGCAACACCAAACGATGCGGTGATGCTACCTACCTGTTGCCCGCTACGACGATCTTTAATCGATAGCTTTTCTAGAGAGCGGCGGTTGGTGTCAGCAAGCTGGCGTGCAATGCGTAATGATTTGTTTGGCACGATTATCGCGAACTCTTCACCACCAAATCGGTAAGCAGAAATACCTTCACGGCACATTTGTTTTAATTTGCGCGCAATGCCTTTAAGAACCATGTCACCAAATAGGTGGCCATAAGTGTCGTTGAAGTTTTTAAAATGATCGATATCGAGAAGAATCAAACACAGAGGTTGTTTCGCTTCACACAGGGTTTCTATATCACGGTCGAAAGAGCGACGGTTATAGAGTGTCGTTGTGCTGTCAAAGAGTGCATCTTTCTGCACTTCTACCAGCTGAGATTTTAGCTTAGTGATTTCTGATGTTGCAGAATTCAACTGAGAATTTAAAAATTGAGTAGAGTGACGAATATGACGAGATTCAGAAACTAACTGACGAACTAAAGACATGACTTCATCGATCGATAAACTTTCATTGTCAACGCGGGCCAAATCCTCGAAGCTTTTATCAATCATCTCAGAAAAAGCAGAGGTATCGGTCAGTGTGTCATTCATCGAATTCGAAACTTCCGAGACCAACAACTCTAAATTAGCGCGGAGGTCATTGATATTCGTTTCAGACTTGCTAGCAACATAATTATTGTAAAGCTGCTCACCAACGGCTGGAGGACAAATGCCATAGTATTCCAAGATACCATCCATGTCTTTAGTCAGCTGTGGGATAGCATTGTCAACATAGGTGTACCAAAGTGCGTAATTTGCAGGTGTAGTAGACACCCGGTTCTTCATCATAAGAGGCACCGCTTTTTTTAGATTTGCGGTGGATTTTTGAAATTCGTCTTTTTTCATGATTTTTACTGCAGATACCAAACTAACTAAGCCACTGCGACCAAGATTAGCGGATTTTACCGATCTTTGCTTTAAAAATTATATAATTAATGGATGAGGATTGGGTAAACAACTCATTTTCATTATGGAAATCGATTGCATATTTATATCGAATAATAAATAGGGTGTTATTTGACCAAAGAGGAGTGGTCCGGTTGGGTGGGGGCGGCTGTTGGTGATGGGGGCTGTAATACCAATCGCGGTCAATAATGGGTTAGCCAAGCTTGTTCAAACACTCTGCCGAAAAATGGGTAATACGGGTGAGTGTGGAAGAGGTAGTAACTCAGTGGAAGTTTATTTCAGGCATAAAAAAGCGCCGATAAAAATCAGCGCTTTAAAATTCTTTTTAGCTAAAAGCTAATTATTGAGCAACAACGTTTGCTGCTTGTAGGCCTTTTTGACCGTTTTCAACTTCGAAAGAAACCTTTTGGCCTTCTTTCAGAGTTTTGAAACCTTCAGAAGCGATAGCACGGAAGTGTACGAATACGTCAGCGCCGCCGTTGTCTTGAGAAATGAAACCGAAACCTTTCTCTTCGTTAAACCATTTTACAGTGCCAGTATTTGTGTTAGACATAATTTGTCCCTTATTCATAAATTTTCTAAATTGTTGATTGCATTACTGCAATGCGCTGATAATTGAATTATTTAATATTGCTAAGAAATAAGGAAAAACTACTTACAAAAACGGGTAACGATTTTACATGTCATTTTTTACTATTCATCTAACTTAAATAACTCCGGCTAACAGAGCGAGTGCATGTTAACACAGTCTTTCGGGTTGTACACTCATTGATTGATAAATCAGCGAGTTTTTTTGTCATGTTGCGCTCGTTAACAAAAACTACCTACAACAGCTGATAGGTTTATAAAGTTACACACCATGACAAAGTAAAAAGGAAGCCTAAGCCTTAATGCCGTTCACTTAAGAGTGAACGGCATTTTTGTTCTTAGCATACCGTTGTG
>NZ_JBGOOI010000130.1:0-5050 GCF_041439605.1 Vibrio sp. 1F169
GGATATCGCTGCAATCCTGAACGCCTGCGCCTCGTCATTCTTCCTCGTTGCCGCTCGTCGTGCCTCCTCACTCCTTTCACTGACTGAACGAAAGAATCTGTAAGATGGACCCCGTTTTTCGCCTGTCTTTTTTCCTTTGATTTCTCATTACCGTGTCGCGGTCTTCCTGCTTAACGTCCCAAATCTGAACCCCCAAAACAAGGGTATATGAACGCTTCGCGCCCTTGTTTTGATGAACCGTGATTTTGGGTCGAGCAGTCAGGCGACAACGGGAATGAAAAATTAATCAAAGGAAAAACTTATGACAGACTCAATCCTTAATCCATCAACAGCTTCTAACGTTCAATCAACGACAAACGTATCCCCGTTTGAGCCGTCAGGCTCATCCAAAAATGAATTTTTGAAGCGCTTCACTGGTCATAAGTTGCGTAAAAATGCGAAGGCAAAAATCGCGAAGCTGTTGGAATATGCTGATACGTTGATCTTAAAAACTCAGTCAATGGGGATGGATGATTGCTTTAGAAGTAATGAAACTGTCACGATGGATACAGCCGAATTTTGGGATTGGTACGAAAAGAATTACAGCGATATGGTGATCTTATTAACGGTGCGTGATGGCGTTTTAGTGAAAGTGCAGGTCTGTGATTGTATCTATCATTTTTCTAATGATGTGGTGATGACGTTCTCTTTGGATGGAGAGGAACCGCAAAGCACGATTATTGAGGGGGAATGCTCAGAAGTGGAGGACACCGAAGAGGTGAAAAAGCCGGTGCAGCTTGCCCCGTTCGATCAATACGAAAACCTAGTTAAAACCGCCGTTGTGAAGCAAGTGATTATTGATTGGAGTGAATCCAATTTATTCTCTGATGGCGATGCGTACACCCTTGATGATTACAACAAAAAAGCAAGTCAAGAAGCGATGGAAGTGGGCCGCAATAACGGTTACAGCAAGACGATGATGTATATCGAGTTTGATAATGGTGGCTTGGAGCGATTTAGACATGATATCGATGCGAACTATCCCACTCTTTGCCACTACTACGCGGCGGTGAGTGAGATAAAATTGATTGCAACGACTAAAGTACGCTTTACCTTTGAGCCGGTGGTTAAGGCACTTAAAGAAGGCTACCTATCACCGCTTAACAGTCACGAGAAAAAACCGACGCCACCGCCCCAGGGTAACACTCGTAAAGTCATTGCATTAGGGGATTATCAAGAGCGAAAAGAGTCGAAGCGTGAGCGATTAGAAGAGCGCGCCGCTAAAGCGGCAGCGGTCTCTAATGAGCGATTTAATACCGCGAGTACATTAGGGAAAATGTTGCCGTTCGGTCAGCCAATCCTAGTTGGTCACCATTCAGAAGCGAAGCACCGTAAACACGCGGAGAGCATCAATACCAACATGCGTAAAAGCGTAGAGGCTCAGGATAAAGCGGACTATCTGAGCCGTCGCGCTGATAGTGTCGGTTCTGCCGGTATCGCGTCAGACGACCCCGAAGCGGTTGAAAAATTGAAGAAAAAGCTCGAGGGTTTGATTAAAAGTCATGAACTCATGAACTCATGAAAGCCGTTAATAAGATCGTTCGCTCTAGTCATATGACCGAGGAAGACAAGATCGAATACTTGGTTAATACACACGGGCAGACAGAAGAAAGAGCAAAAAAATTATTACGCCCGTGTGAGTTTTTTGGAAAGTTTGGCTTTGATACATACGCACTACAGAATAGTAATGCCAATATCCGAACAACGAGAAAGCGTTTAGAGCACTTGGAAGCGTTGCACAACGAAGCGCCGTTACAGGGTAGCGGCGAGGCAATGGGGACGGCTTGGGAGCTGTACGAAGAAGAGGGCCGCATTAAGTTTTCATTTGACGGTATTCCAGCCGAAGAGGTGCGCAAAAAATTAAAAAGTAACGGTTTTAAATGGTCACGATACTCTAAAGCGTGGGTGCGTAAACTGACGCCCAACGCGGTCTTTGTGACAAAAAGACTCATTACTTTATTAGCTTAAAACCGAATGAGATGCCTCTTATCCTGGAGGCATTAGTTTCCTTTGTGATTTCCGTGAACGCTGTGGTCGCGCTAAAAGACGTTGAGCCAAAGGCTCGACCGCAAGCGGTCGTCAAGCTGGCTCTCAGTAGGGCTGTAGGCCCATTGGCTCGGTGCTTGATTGTATTGCAGTGTATTGATGTCAATTTGTGGTTGCGTGGCTGATAGGGCTCAATTGACGAGTTTTTTATGATGATCGTTTAAAGCGGATTTGAAGCACAGCGTCGTAATAAGGGCTTGGATTGGGCGTTACCCCTACGGGGCAAGGCTTTTCGCTTGTATCTTTCATCTATGGCCTAAGAGTGGCATCACCCTGGTGAGTCACTGCGTGCCGCTCCAGAATGTGCCTCTCTACAGTCCCTATCTAAAAGGATATCGCTGCAATCCTGAACGCATTCCTCTCACTGCGTTCGTTGCGCCTCGTCGTGCCTCCTCGTTGCTCTCCCTGCCTTTGAATAAGTTCGAGTAAGGCTTGTTTTCTTATGCGCCGATTTCCTTTCACTCGCATCATTTACGGGCTCGCAGGCTGTTAACCGTCTCTCCCCACAACCTGATTTGCAAGGGTAAATGAACGCTGCGCGCCCTTGCAAAGCAGAACGATGGTGAGAGAGCGGACAGCCAAGCGGCTCCGAAAAGTGATACTCAAACAAAAGGAAAATCCTCATGGCGCAACAAAATTCAAACCTAACTCTCTCTAATTCAAATTCAGTGACCAGCGTTTCGCCGCTGGAGCACGAAAGCTCACCAAAAAATGATATCTCTAAGCGTCTGCAACCAGTAGAGCCAAGTCGTGATGTTGCCCTATCAGGATCAACCTCTGTGGAAAATATTGTCGTGATTGCCGCTCATGTAAAAGCAAGAGCCAGGCATTCCTGTGTTTGGCTAGAACTGACGGTTTTATTCCCAGAAACAGAACTCAATAAGCCGTACTGGGGGCAAGGCATCGCGAGAGGTCATGTGATTACTGAAACAAATAAGGTAGGGCTGAATAGTCGTGCTGTCGTCATGGGATGGGTGACAGATAGCTATCAATATATCGAAGTATAAAGACTTGATCCCCCTTAGTTATAAAATGGAGACTTAAATAATGAAATATCTCTCACACTATATTCAAGACAAACAAACTCAGGCTTTTAATGATGCTGGGGCGTTCTTTGCTTTTTCTAATCAACAGTTCGATGAGGCAAAAAAAGATAGCGTGAAATACGCATCACTAGGTATGGGGTTAATTTGCCCAGTTGATAATGCCAAGCAATTAATGACTCGTTTAGATTCCATCGCTCAAGAAGGGATCGCCGAAGATATCAAAGAGAACGGGAAAAAGGCGATCATTCGTCGTGAGTTATTTAATCATGAGTGTTTCTACACCAATGATATTTGTGACTGTGTGGAAAAGCTCGAAGGGTATGGCATCACTTACGATGAAATTCATGAAGTGTTTAATCATATTCGTAAAACGGAAGACGTTTATTAAGCGTAAAAATAAAGCGCCTTGATATTTGCTGTCTCAAATATCAAGGCATGTTCAATTACATCGGAGTTAGATTTAATGAACATTCTTAATGCTACACAAGATAGAGAAGAAACGAAAGCAAAATGTTACGTTTGTACAGCCGTTCCGTTTTCGTTGGGTAAAGTGGTCTATACGCAAGGTATTGAGCAGTTATTAGATAATAATGTCGGTGCTAACTTGTCGATTTATTTGCAGCGTCACCAAAGTGGAGATTGGGGAGAGACTTGCATTGAAGATAAAATCACCAATGACGAAGCAACCAAAACAGGCGAGAGAGTGATATCGAATTATACGATTTGTGATCAATCGGTTTGGATAATAACTGAACGTGACCGCAGCGTGACCACAATTTTATTACCTTGTGAATATTGATATCTCAATGGGATGGCATAAAATGAGAGTCCTATTATTAGGGCTCTTTTTTATGATGAAACCATTACTTTATCTTTCGTTGTTATCGCCGTGTTTCAGTTGGGCTTTTTGCTTTGATGAGGCAGGGCGATTTTATAATGTCGATCCACAGCTTTTAAAATCCATCGCCACGGTAGAAAGTAGCCTAAAGCCGAACGCGTACAATGAAAATAAAAACCAATCCGGTCAAGTCATCAGCCGTGATTTTGGATTGATGCAAATTAATTCCCATTGGTTTGATCGACTATCCGAATTTAATGTGAATGAAACAAATATCTATAATCCTTGCTTTAATGTTCATCTTGGCGCATGGGTATTAAGTTCTAACTTTTCTAGTCATGGTTATAACTGGAACAGTGTCGGCGCGTATAATGCGGGTTTTTCCAAACGCACCGAGAACGCCAGAAAAATATACATCCAAAAAGTCCAATCGGTTTATTTTAATCCTAACGTTAAATAAAAGACCTTGCACCATAACGGTGCAAGGTCTTTAGCTTTTCCTCTCGCTTTCTTCCTTCAATTTCCAGATCCCCCGCATCCCTCGTTCGTCAGATTCATTCGCCACCTGGTCGGCTTTTGTCTTTCGCTGTCAGTTTTTCCCGTCGCTTTGATTAAGGAACTCAGATCATTCGTTCTGAGTTGTTGGTTAGTTGAGTTGGTGACCACACCCTACGTCATAATCTGGCGATTATGGGTGGTTGTCTGTAGTAACTAATTGAAATTTATTGGTATTAAGTTTTTGTTTTTTAGTGTTATGGCATGTTTGATAGCGTTCTACGGTTCAAAAGTGCCCCTGTAAACAGGAGCTTGAAATGCAAAAAATATCTCTTACTCAGCGATTTGTCGAGCATGTAAAACCGACTTCGACCACACAAGAATACTATGATACCAAGGTGTCGACGCTGTATTTACGAGTCTACCCGTCAGGGAGGCGAGTGTTCTTTGTTCGCTTCCAGAGTAACGGATTGAGAAAAAATCATAAGCTAGGGTGCACATTAGAGTGCTCATTACGTCAAGCAAGACGAGAAGCCTTGCAGCTTGTTCATCAAGTACGCAGTCCGAAAATTGAAGCATTGCCCTC
>NZ_JBGOOI010000131.1:0-5011 GCF_041439605.1 Vibrio sp. 1F169
GAACGGCGGACTGTTAATCCGTATGTCGCAAGTTCAAGTCTTGCAAGGGGAGCCACATTCAAGAAAGCCAAGTCGAGAGACTTGGCTTTTTTTCGTTTGAATAAAAGTAACGCAATTCAATAACACATCAGTTCAACATTAAATCTTGATCTTCTAGTAAATGGACTACGTCCGCCACCCTCAATAGAGTAATTGCTCTTGCCTCTGTTTATTCATTTGACAGCGAAAAATGTTCTTCTGGGGACTTTTTTTTCTTCGTAAATTTAATCTTCATCATGTTTTGATACCTTTCTGATACCTGCACTACACGACTTAGCTTAAGATTCGTGAATGATACACCATACTTATTATTAGATCGCTGCACGGGGAAATATGAAATTAAAAACGCAAGCTTATTTATTATCAGGCATCATTTTGATTGCCTTGCTCGCACTTACGGCTACAGGTTTATGGACCTTAAGAGTTGCTAGCAACATAGACAACAAAGCTCGCGTGACAGAGCTATTTAAAAGTGCATACAGCATTCTTACTGAAGTCGAAAAAATGGCTATTGATGGCACTCTAGAAGAACAACAAGCCAAACAGCTGGCCACTCGCCTACTGCGCAACAATATCTATAAAGACAATGAATATGTATATGTTGCTGATGAAGATATGACTTTTGTCGCAACACCTTTAGATCCGCAACTACACGGAACCAGCTTTAATGATTTTAAAGATGGCGATGGAAATAGCGTTGGCCAACTTATTCAGCGAGCACTTGGCAATAGAACAGGACAAATAGTCGAATACACCTGGACACAAAAACTCCCCGACGGAAGCATTGAAGAAAAACTGTCCATCGCAGAAAAAACACCTCATTGGGGTTGGGTCGTAGGTACAGGTATCGGCTTCAATGAAGTCAACGCAAGGTTTTGGTCAACAGCACAATGGCAACTGATTTTATGTTTGGCTATTGCTGGTGTCATTCTTTCAAGCTTGATTATCTCAATTAAACGTATGCTATCGCTACTTGGCGGTGAACCCAAAGACGTAAGAGAAGCAGTACAAGCTGTCGCAGAAGGAAAAATCCAAACATCGTTTGAGACTCAAGCTGAGCAAGGCAGTATCTATCACGCTGTACAACAAATGAGTCAATCACTGGCAGAGTTAGTATCAAACCTCAACTCTTCAATGCTAGCGTTAAGAGGCGAATTACAGCGCGTGGAAGATCGTGCAGGTTCTATCGCTCAACTTACTGAAACTCAGCAACAATCAACTGAAATGATCGCAACCGCAATGACTGAGATGGCGTCTTCAGCAAATAATGTTGCCGATTCAGCTGGCGATACAGCTCGTAACACCGACGAGGCAGACAAACAAAGCCAACATACTCAGCTCCTAATCCACAACACAGTAGATAATATTCAAGGCCTAGCAGGACAATTAGGTACAGCCAGTGAAGCTGTTGCTAACCTAGACAACGACGTAAACAATATTGTTAAGGTATTGGACGTTATAGGCGATATTGCAGAGCAAACTAACCTGTTAGCACTTAACGCTGCTATTGAGGCTGCGCGAGCGGGTGAACAAGGTCGTGGATTTGCAGTAGTGGCGGATGAGGTACGTAATCTTGCTGGTCGAACGCAATCGAGCACCAAAGAGATTCAGTTAATGATCAATAATCTTCAAGAAGGTTCCCGTAACGCCATTCAAACAATGAATGTGTGTGCGGCAACGAGTGAAAGTACTGTAGCAGAGTCTCAGAATGCCTCTGAAGCGCTACAACAGATTGTGATTGCATTAGAGTCTATATCATCAATGAGCCATCAAATCGCAACAGCAGCCGCTGAACAGACCCAGGTAAGCGATGATATATCGAAGCGTATCAATATGATTGAAGAAAGTGGCAACCAACTGAGCGATGTCGTAACGGAAAGCCATAACAGTACTCAAACTTTAGCTTCTCTTTCTAACGAATTAGAGACTTGGGTAAATAGGTTTGAAGTAAAACACTAAACTCTCGAGAAAAACCTTTAATATAAAAGCACGTTTTCATACGTGCTTTTTTTATTTCAGCGCTCATTCAAAGCAGTTAACCGTAGTTTTGCCATCTTTTAAGGCATGCTAGACCTAGGTTTTTCTACCCAAACGAACAAAAACAACCCACTAAGTATAGAAAAACATCAAACAATACTTTTTTTGCAATTTAATGTTGACCCAGAACGCGAAAACACGTTTAATACACCTCGTCGCCCGGATAGCTCAGTCGGTAGAGCAGAGGATTGAAAATCCTCGTGTCGGTGGTTCGATTCCGCCTCCGGGCACCACAATTTATTTGTTGGTGTCCTTGACAACAACAGTAAAGCACAAAGAAATATCATGTGCCGACTTAGCTCAGTAGGTAGAGCAACTGACTTGTAATCAGTAGGTCACCAGTTCGACTCCGGTAGTCGGCACCATTTCTTTAAAGCTTTAAGAATAATTCCCCTTTAGTTCAGTTGGTAGAACGGCGGACTGTTAATCCGTATGTCGCAAGTTCAAGTCTTGCAAGGGGAGCCAAGTTAATCATTAAGCGTAAGCTTCTTGATACATGATGCCGACTTAGCTCAGTAGGTAGAGCAACTGACTTGTAATCAGTAGGTCACCAGTTCGATTCCGGTAGTCGGCACCATTCTCTTGATTAGAGATAAAACAATCAATTCCCCTTTAGTTCAGTTGGTAGAACGGCGGACTGTTAATCCGTATGTCGCAAGTTCAAGTCTTGCAAGGGGAGCCAATTAAAGAAAGCCGCATCATTGATGCGGCTTTTTTGCATCTAAAGATCCTAGCGTGCCTCCATCTCCCTCACCTTTCTAATCGCTCATTCAGTACAGAAACTCTCAGTCTTAATTTTCTTGTAAAACAATTAGGCCTTACTCTTTTGATTTAGCTTTAATCACCCAACGACATGTCGAAACCTTTCTAGCGAGCTTGCTACTTGGTTATCTAAGAGTGAACCAAATAAGCGCTAGAATGGCTCTGTTGATGACTTAACCTGGGTGATATACGGTTTCACTCTTTATCGAAACTATCCACTATAATAGCCCCCATAGACGCGGGCATTGATATAACAATGACACGTTTAAACGAGACTATTGGATCGCTTAATAGAGGCAACTTATCCAAACATGTCAGGACCAAAGCAACTACCAACGCCGTCATAGCATAAGCAATAACAATTCTGAAAATAAACACCGGCATGCGCGCAACAACATTTTTTTGAAAGACACTTTCATAAGTATAAAAGCCTAAGAACACAGCTGATAATAAAAATAGCAGCAACAGATTAGCAGTAGGCAAAGTCTCCCCTAACTTCCAGGCTTCTTCGGAAAAAGAAATCGGTACAGCCAAAGCAAAAGATCCTACAAAGATCTGACTGGCATCTTCAAAGTTAAAGCTTAATTTCATAGTTCGCCCCATTAGCTTTTAAGGCTTTATCTATTTGTTAAAATAATCACTAAAATATCACCCGATGATCTTTTTTTGAGTCTATTCTTACCAAGTGAACGATAACGCCCTTCTAGCTTAATATTAGTCGCAATAGCCAAAACATAGCTTGAATTAACCAGCAAGAAATCAATATGTTCAGAGTAAAGTGGTCAACATAACTAATTCATATCGAGTCAACAAACACATCGGAGTAGAAAAGAGACCGGTAAACATCTCCTAAGATACCTGAACCTAGAGCCAGAGAGTCTCGATCTGATTGGATAATAAATATCACTGCACGAATACGAGAAATTCTCTATTTCTTAGCATATGTATCCCACCGGCACCAATTTGGGCCCTTAATCTAGCGACTTTCTCCTTCAACCTGAAATATAGTCCAATTCCCCTTTGAGATACTTTTCAAACAGGGTGCTCAATACAATTAAGAGTGGTTTAAGCTTAATGAATAACAAGAGGATGAAGTCACCTCATTAAGGGCTATAGCGCTCTTAGCAGAAACATCCATGATCGATTCCTAATTACACATCAGAAGTACCCTCTAGATTCACAGAGAAAAATAGAAGTCAGGTATCGTAGACGAAGGGCTGTTAACTAATACTAAAGTGCACTCGCTTGATAAAGCAAACATCTGCGAACGCAGGGCACATAGGATGAGTTGTAAGCCTTATATAACTTCGATATTGAATGGATACAGCTGAGTCAGAACAGTCTCATTAACCGGACTTACAACGTCGCATAGCTCGAGTATTTGAGTGCTAAGCTTAAAGCTATATGCGTTTGTGAAACGCGTGCTCGTTTCAAATAACAACTGGTGTAGAAAATACAAATAAAAAGACTCTAATCGTAGAGTTAGACTTTCTAATAAATAACAGAATAATGGGACACGTTAACTAGGAGTCATGGGTTACGCGCAAACCTTGTGTAAAAGTCATTCAATGGAAGGGCGAACACTATAATTTAGATGCAAAAAAGCCCCGCGATTTCTAGCGAGACTTCTTATAAATGGTGGAGTGCTTGGGGTCGCAGGCGACCGGGACTCTTTGGTCGAAGACAAAATTATCGTATCCAGAAACGACGAAAGCCTAGTCATAAGACTAGGCTTTCTAATAAGTGGCGGAGTGGACGGGACTCGAACCCGCGACCCCCGGCGTGACAGGCCGGTATTCTAACCAACTGAACTACCACTCCGCAGTGTCTATTCAGCATAATGCAATTTAAGCCTGACGATGTCCTACTCTCACATGGGGAAGCCCCACACTACCATCGGCGCTATTGTGTTTCACTTCTGAGTTCGGCATGGAATCAGGTGGGTCCACAATGCTATGGTCGTCAAACAAATTCTGTTGTTAACTCGATAAATCGAATCAACTAAATAGTGGTGCTGATACCCAGACTCGAACTGGGGACCTCACCCTTACCAAGGGTGCGCTCTACCGGGCTGAGCTATATCAGCAGTTCTAGAACCGTTTAAAAACGACTCTAAAAATTTAAAGCCTGGCGATGTCCTACTCTCACATGGGGAAGCCCCACACTACCATCG
>NZ_JBGOOI010000132.1:0-4670 GCF_041439605.1 Vibrio sp. 1F169
TTATCGCCCAAACTGGTTAAATTTTAACAGTGACAACTACCCTGCCAGATAGGGGTGGGTTTGAACTGCGAGACCAACCATGCTTTGAGGTGTACCTGAATCGAGACCCAAGACGAACTAAACCTGAGAATTTGAAAACCGAAATCTATATTCCGATCAAGTAACTGAGAGAGCTTCCCTTGAGTCAGTCAATCACGGCTGGCTCATTTTTGCCCCATTCTCTCTTAGAGTTCTTTTCACATTACTTCTAACGATCCATGTTTGACCTAATTTACCTAATACTTCATTATGTATCTAGTTGACTATTGCTAGCTTAAATAAGGGAGTAAGTCATTATCCCAATAGACTTTAAGGAGACTGTTTATGGGATGGATATACTTGGTTCGATGACCCCTTGCGATATAGGGAAGTATAACATACTAAAATCACGTAATTAGCGAATTAGGAGTCTTCATGAAGAGTGTGTTTCGTTCACAATTGTACAACATTGAGAAGCAGATAGTTAATGATTGCAAAAAAAGAGGTCATCCCTCCAATGAGATTAAAGAAAAACAAATCAGGTTGAAGGAAGAAAATTTCCCGGATGCAGGGGAGAAGTTCGAAAAATCTATCCATCAAATGATTTTAATTATGCAGAAAATACGGATTTCAACTGATGTTCTAAAATGGAGCGACACCATAGACTCAGGCTCGTTAAGTAACCCTATCAATAATGACACTTTCCAGGAAGCTAAGTTATATGTGGAACGTTTGTTGGACGTAGATTTGAGCAAGGTTGAATTAGTATTTGCTGATTCCATTCAATATGTAGATGCAGGAGAGGTAGAAGGTACAGCATATGCAAATAATGATGCCGATCACATCGTCCTATTACCCAAGCATTCCACTCAAATTAAATCTACAGATTTACTGATTCATGAGCTAGGTCATACCGCCGATTTTACCATCGCTCGCAAGACAGAAAATGATGACCTTTTATTTCCTCACATAACATTCTCTGAAACCATTGCATACTATTGCCAGATACGTTTTTTATTAGAACAAGGGACAAGGGAGCAGCGTATTGGTCTCTTTGGTGCGTTCTATTTGACGTATTTAGGGTGCTGTGTAACTAGGCATTGTATAGAAACCCAGACACCATTGAATAAACTAAAGCCAAACAAGGCACTAAAGTCTGGTTTCTATGATGAGATCCTTGCTGCTTATCCAAATTCAGGAATCAATGCCGCTAAGAGTGTAGTAATAAAAAACATTACGGCCTTTCAGCAGAATTACAAAGATCTTGGCCCTCTTGTCAATCTCGATTTTGCGCGACGCTTTGGGTTTATACTCGCCCTGTTTTTGTTAGATAAGCCTATAAATTTCGTAAAAGAACTTATACATAAAAATTCGCTTGAACATGACTTTGTTGAGATTGTTCAATCAATCGTGCCCAACTTTCAAGACTACGCAAACTTAGATCAACGATTGCTAGATTTTTTTGATTCCGATATAGGGTAGTTAATGGTTACTTTAGTAGAACTTCACACTGTAGTGGCTTAGTGAATTTGGCAACTTAACTAGAGGTTCAGCTGTACTTAAGGTTATCTATTAAAAGCTAATTTAGTAAAATCATTGACAAGCTTTTGTCCAGCTATGAGTTGGAAATGTTCGGATTCCGAACAAGGAACCCAAACGCAAGCGGCGTAAACTAATCGTCCTAAGTACACAGCTCCAGCTCTTCTCTGTCCTAGCTCATCAATTGTTATTATTCTTATTAATATCAGCGAGCTAACTATACTCATCATCTATTGTTTATGCTTTAATGCACCAAAATGCTTATCAGGTGAGTTTAAATGGCACGAAAAAACGATGGAATCATATGGCACTTAATGGACGCTCCATGGTGGCTAAGCGTAGTACTCTCGGCTTGTATCTATTTTGGACTTTCATATCTATTACCTAGCTTGGCCGTTGGTAGCAATAATTTTGTCTTTGAAGCTATTGCTCCAAACTTGCCCCTGATAGCCCCATATTTTACGTTTTTATTTTTGCTCCCCGCACCGATAGCGCTTTTTAAGCAATATCAGAGGAAAAGAAGCTATCTCACGACCAACTCTCAGATTAGAACTCATAGGAATACCTCCCCACTAAATCACTTGAGCTGGATGGAATTTGAGAGTTACATCGGAGAGTTCTTTAAGTCTCAAGGATATGCGGTCAAACAATCTTTCTCTCAAAAATCTGATGGCGGCGTTGATATTTGGTTAACAAAAGATAGTAAATTAAGTCTTGTACAATGTAAGCATTGGAAATCTCGCAAGGTGGGAGTGCAAGTTCTAAGGGAGATGTACGGTGTCATGATCGCAAATAATGCCAGTAAAATGATTATCGTAACTTCAGGAGATTTTACTTCTGAGGCTGTGGCTTTTTCTCTAGATAAACGTCTGTGGTTAGTCAACGGTAGCGAACTAGTACATATGATCGAAGATGGGCGCAGGTTCCAAAATAAACCATCAATCTCGCCCCAAACACACAGGGCAGACATCGAACCTATGATTTGTCCTGATTGCCAATCTAAGCTTGTAATGCGTGTTGCTAAGCGAGGAGCTAAATCTGGTATGTCTTTTTATGGTTGCTCTACGTATCCAAAGTGCCGTTATACTTGTGACTGCTAAGTTTTAATCTATTCACAATGCACGCTTGGTGTAGAAAGTAATCTCTGAGACCGATATTGGTACTTCCAATACCACCCTCAATTCCATATTTCGGACATAACACCTCCGAATAAAAAGTGAGATTTGATGTTTTCCAAAAGATATAAGCTATCAAGCTGGGCTGACTCAGGTATCCCAAAAGTTGCTGCTGGCGTCTATGCTATTTGGCATGGCGAACAACTGATTTATTGCGGTATGTCTGGAAGACAAATCGAAAAAAACAGTCATAAGCCAAAATTTGGTCTAATCACACGTATCCAAAGTCATGCTTCTGGTCGTTTAAGTGGTGACCAATTTTGCGTGTACGTTGCGAATCGTTTGGTGATTCCTAGTTTGAAACCATCTGACCTTCCTCGCTTTGCTTCTGGAGACCTCAAGCTCGATTCTCTAACGAAGGAATACATCCATCAGCATCTTGAATTTCAATATACTGTTGTTGATACAAGCGAACGAGCTTACAAGTTAGAAGACAAGGCGAGGTCTGGCGAGACATTTGGTCAATTACCTCTTTTAAACCCCCTCTAAATGGGTTTTGCCCCATTCCGTGCTTCAAGAGTCAAGGAAGTGAACTATTTAACTCAATTAAATCATTTACGTCGTCCACTCATATTTTTCTTGAACGATCAGTTGATTCGCTTTTAGTGCATTATACCTGTTCTTTATTTTATGGATTCTTGCTATGTCACGAAGTCAACGCCTTCTAGATTTACTCCAACTTCTTCGACGCTATAAATATCCAGTCTCAGCTGAGGATCTAGCAAATAAGCTAGATGTTAGTGTAAGAACAATCTATCGAGATATAGCAACTTTGCAATCGCAAGGCGCAGAGGTCGAGGGGGAAGCTGGGCTTGGTTACATTTTAAAACCGAGCTTCGATTTGCCACCGATGATGTTTAGCTTAGAAGAGCTTGAAGCCCTTAAGTTAGGAGTTGAATGGGTGGTAAAGCAAGCAAACGGAGAATTTAACGAAGCTGCCATTGATGCACTTGCTAAGATTTCAGCTGTGTTGCCTTCTGATCATGAAGCTAAGCATACTGAGAGCGTCATCAGAGTTGCTTCAATTCTCAAAGCACCAAAGGTGATGGTTAAGCTGGCTGAGTTAAAAGCAACGATAAAAAAAGAGCATAAAGCAGAAATGCTTTACGAAGACGCTAAAGGTGCTATCAGCAAGAGGGTTGTGTGGCCAATACTTATAGGTATGTTTGAGCAACACAATATCTTGGTTGCATGGTGCGAAACACGGAACGATTACCGTAATTTTAGACTTGATAGAATTCAATCATTTTTACAACTTGAGTCTAAATACGAGCGTTCTCGTCATGCTTTACTAACTGAATGGGAAGCTCTGGAGGGCATCGAACACAAGCGCTTTCGTTACTGACAAAAACTGTCAGTACTTGTGGTTACACTTAGTTCATCCATTTTTAAAATGAAGATTTACAACTATGTTAACTATTGATTCTATTGTTCTTTATGTTGAAAACATCCAACTCAGTATGACCTTTTATAAGAAAGTCTTTGAGTGTGAACCTAAGCTTTTATCGCCAACCTTTGCGGTAGTCGAGTTTGCTGAAAACGTAAAAATCACTCTAAAACAAACTGATACACTTACGCCAAGTAGTTTAGTTAGAGGTGGCGGGACTGAACTTTCTGTCCCTGCAATTAACAGCACCGAGTTAGATAGCTTATTTGAAAAGTGGAAAGAGCAAGGAGTGAATTTTGCTCAAGAGCGCGAAGAGTCTGTATATGGTATCAATTTTGTTGCGTTAGACCTTGATGGGCATCGATTGCGAGTATTTGCTTAACGTTACCTTGTTTTTCTTAAAAGCCAGCATCATTGCTGGTTCATCTAAGTCCAGAACCTTCATAGGTCGAATTTTTACCCGTGGCACTTTCTAGCTCAAAAGTGCCCCATTCTCTATATGGAATCCACGTATTTACAAAGTGATTTTGGTAATAAAAGTTAAGATGCGG
>NZ_JBGOOI010000133.1:0-4598 GCF_041439605.1 Vibrio sp. 1F169
ATGAGTTATTGATTGTATTTTGCTTCCAGTTGGTTGTTTTATAACGAGGTTTAGGCATAGGGCTACGAGAGAGAGTGGTGGTAGCTGCTCAGGTCGTAGATTCTTAATTTAGTTCCACTGAATTGCGAAACAAAGCTAATCTTACCACTTAACCAACTCATTTACGTTCCAATGCCTATGGAATTGGGTCTCGCTTTTGGCTGGCTAAGCAAATTATAATCATTTACCAAAACTTTAAAAAAGTATACAAAATTCAACTAGATAAACATAATTAAGATGATGTAATTTGAGGGCGAAAATGCTATTTTCGACCATTTTACGGAGACCATCGAAACTGTTCCCGTAGAAACATAAAAAATAACGGCTACATATGATTGCCGTTTTTTTGTTGCACGTTAATCTAAGTGGTAAAACCATGACAAATTGAACAGGATAAAATGGACAGAGAAAGTAATGTCAAATACTGGCTGAGAAATATCAACGAGCAGCTAACTCTAATTGACCGTCGGTGCCATATGCGGGTAGACGAGGCTCATTCCCTCCTGGTCCAACTCTCTGAAGATGGACAGGAGCTTCTACTTCATGGTGAGATAACGGATATTTCTATGAAGGATGAATTGTATATACTCCGCAGCAGTATGGTACTGAACGGACAACAGGATACGATGAAACGTTGTTGGTTAGCGACGCATCAAAATAAACTGCTTCTCATTCATGAGCTTAGCTTAGTTGATTGCGATGAAATCGACTTTGAGAACACGATGAACAACTTCATTGTGCTTATGAGTACTCTTAGAACTCAATTTAGTTCGGTATCAGAACCGATAAATGAAGTAACCATGCCTTATTCTCAACAGCTTATAAAAGGATAAATATTCATGCCTATTGGATTGAATCCAGTTCAAACGACTAATGTCACAAACACTTCAACTCATACCAAGAGTCCATATGAACTAAAGGTTCAGCCTGACAAAGCTAAACTACTGCAGGATATCGCGCCAACAGGACCTACACTGAAACAACCCACCACAGGAGAAAAAACTGCTATCACGATAAGTATGGATGAAGCAATGACAGCAATGACAGCAATGAACAAAGAACAAGCGAAGGGAGGTTTTACTCTTGATGACGGACGACAGTTCGAAATTCGAGATATGCATGTAATCAGACAGAACAAGGGGGGCTTGATAAGCCGGATGAAAGAAGGTTTCATCAAAGCATTACATGGTCAAGGAGCTTCATCCTCAGATGCTAAAAAGCTGACCGCAGCGTTACACCAAAAAGCCGATAACCCAGCAGTTCAGGAAAACTTTGTGCGCTCGTGGGATAGTGGAGGTTTTACAGATCCTACAGTAGTAAGTGGTGAAATGGGAGTGCGTGGGCACCAGTCAAAACAAGATTTTCAGTTTATTGTCCACACCGCACCAATAACTCACTTGATGGAAGGGAAGGGCGTTTTTAGTATTGATGCAGAAAGTGCGCTAACCTCCTGGGATGTAGCATGCACTAGTATCGTAAACCAGAGCAAGACTTTCACTTATGGCTCCGTTGGTGTAATTCTGAAAGTTCCGGAACAAAATGTTATTGCCGCTAGTCCAAACGATCTGATGTCGGAAACCAACATTGGTCTTCTTGATCGGACTGAAGATCTTGTCAACGTCTCAGATAAGAACGCTACAAAGACCCGCTATGAGGCAATGCCTGACTATGAACGTACAGGGTTACTAGCAAAAAAGGAATTACCGCGACATCAAAGGCATACCAACACTCCAAGTGAAGTCCTGAAGAAAACCTATGGGATGCGCAATGAAATTCTTATCTGTACGTCTGGAGGTGTAAATCTCCACGAGGGGCAGAAGGCAACCGAGAAGGTGGAAATAGCAGGGTTTTTCCTCAACGACAGCGCCCCAACAGCCTCTCACCAAGATTTAGCCGATTGGAAAGGAGAAACGTTGTTATCCAAAAATGATAAGTACGAGTTATTCAAGCAGCATGCTGAGCCCCTAGCCCAAAAACTTGGAGTGCCAATTATTTACTTAAACGGTACAGCGGATATTGCGGAAGTTTTGAAGTAGAAATAAATATAAAAACGCAAATTTTTATGTAGTCTGGTGTTGTAGGGCAAATGAGAGGCGAGCGTCTAATAGTTGATTTTCTGAACATATAATAACTAACGCAGATACCACCAACTAAGGTGGTGTCTGCAATTTAAGTTTGAAGGTCAAATCGATAGAAGTGTGTTAAAATAACTCTTTTTCTTAACTGAATTAAACAACAACGTCGCATTTATCGTAAAACAGCTTTAGTTATGGCATAAATCGTCATTATATCTATGTATGCATTGATTTTAAACAATATTAGAAGGTGATGAGAGTAAGAAGTTTTTTAAACGGCTTTATAGATGGAGTTATTCTCCTCCGGCAACGCATGTAAACAATGAGGATTACCTTTCCCCTACAAAGATAGGCGTCTAAGTAGTGCTGAATCTTTGGCTACCTAAGCTTCACGGCTCAAAAAAACGGGAAGCAAAAATTTGACTATCACAAGTGTCCACTATCTGAAACAGCGTGTATTGTGTGCTACAGCTATTAGTACCGCTTTAACTCTGTGTCATTACAACGCACAAGTTGAGGATAGTTACACAAGGCTCAAAACTAGGGCCGATTTCGATTTATGGTCGTTTTTATTGAGACTGACGGATCACTTGGATTTTTCTATTCAATAAGGCTTGTACAGAATGAGGGTCTTTTTCGAAGCTTAAGATTGAGTTATAAATTTCCACATTCGCATGCATCGACAACAACTCACTTAACTCCAGTTTGGAGTTGGCTCGATTCGCCTCTCGCTCTCCAGGACTAGTCTGTACAACGGTTCGCCCCAGAAAGGTGCCTTGCGTTGCGAGGGGAGGTTGTCCTTTGTTCTCTAAGTTATTGAAATATATATCATTTATTTTTGGTTTGATGTCGTTGGACATAAGGTACCTAAACTCTTAAGTCTGAGCTCTGAAGCATAGACGGTGAAACTTCTGTTACGACATGAGCAGACAACAAGGACTCCCAAGATTCGCTCTGTGTGAGCAGTTCAGCAAGTCCACTCTCAAACAGCTCATAGTCGAGTTTTTCGGCACGAAGCAACCTGTTTAAACACAGCTTGTGCCTGTGATTATCTAGACTAAAAAATAGTTGATGTTCAGACCAGTGATAGTTGAATGACAAAAAAGAACGATAAAGATCAGAATTAACAATTTGTAGGTCAACAATCTCTACTTCTAGTTGAAGTGTTTCTATTTTAGAGTGAAAAATTAAATGCACTCTTAACTTATCGTCAAAAGCTAACCCCAGTTCGTCTTCAGTCAAATGTAATTCAGGCAAGCCTACTCGACGAGAAAACTCTATCAGAACCTCATCTACAATTTGGCGTACTGACATAAAAACAGTCCTTTCATTAAATGTTAATAGTTATTATAGGTTAAACAGGTGTTTTTTATATTATTATTGGTTGATATTTTTTATATATTACGTAAGGTTCAGTCAGATCGCAATTACCAAAATACGCAGTTCTTCGGCATTCGCGCTTCTTAAGCGTGATTCTATTCCTTTTATGGTCTCAATAAGGGCACGAATGTACTTTGTTAATCTGATGTAAACAGAACGGAGGCTCTGTAATCTTTATTCCATGCAGCTTTATTCATCTTCCTTGGTACTGATAAGTCCCTTTCGGATTTCCTAAATCAGTCCTGAACAAAACGTTGATGATGAAACTGATTCAGTGACACACTCTCAAAGGGCTAGTTGTCTTTGTTTACATACTTTGTTAATAATTCTTGATGTAGTACCAATGGAGCAAGAATTGTTGCCTCGCCTTCAAACCAAGTAGCTCTTCCTGAACCAAGCATCCCGATGTGACTAGGGAATACTGTAATCAACTTGCGTGTGAAGCAAGTTGAGAGCAGACCGCTAGCTGTAATAGTATTTCAGCTCCCTGCAGTTTATTAGGTTAATACAATTAAACGCGAAAAGTTGTAGGGTAAAAATGTGATTCTTTGTCGATAGATTTTGATTCTATATTGTTAGCTAGAGAGGTTATTTGTTCATAGTATTGGCTGAGCAATTCCAATTGTTGATATACCGTGTACCGATCGGCTTGAACGATAGGCTGATGATTCCAAAGAATGAGGTTATTACTTTTATTATCAAAGCCAACAACTGGTTTTTTCTCATCTTGGCTAAACATATTCATTTCAAGCAAAACCTGAGCATTGTTTTTGTTGAGTTCACCTAAATTACTTAACATCATCAAACGTCCACTTGGGTGTTCGGTAATGTGGCACTCTTGCTCTCCTACTTTAATGCTTGTCACATTATTCGTTTCAGTGTTTGCTGCCTCTAGACCGAGCTCTTGGCAAAGCATTTCAACTACTTTTATATATTGCTGACTCATATTGTTTACTTATTTACTGTAAAAAGGCGTGTCAGTAGACCAAAAAGTGAGTTTAATAACGGCTTTGTTGCGTAATTCAGTTTAGAGACAGAGCAGCCCCATATCGTGCGTTTCTTAGTCAATACGGCAAGTTTCAGGCATACCTAACCCAGTGAGCT
>NZ_JBGOOI010000134.1:0-4522 GCF_041439605.1 Vibrio sp. 1F169
CAAAGGTGACATTTCTATTTGGGAGAAAAGAGGACATTTTAAAATGGGATTGACAAAGGCTGTGCGTAAAATCTGAGAGTATTCAGTACCTTAGCAATTGCAGATTTTGCGTACACGCGTGCTATAGACGCTTGAAATTCAAAATGTTTCCACATAAATACGATCATTAATTAGTTTTCGTCCTTCAATTTTGCGTTATACCTAGTTTTCGTCACTGTTCTTTTTTCCGGTTTGACGACAAGTTTCATCGAATTCACCGATGGACATCGTGTTTTGTCATCGAAAAAAGAATTCGACGGATGTTTGATAACTTGAAGGAGATCACATGCTCACTCCCCGTTTTGCCGATCTATTGAATCGCTACTTCGACGACATTCATGAAGCCGCCGCGTATTTTTACGTTCAACCGATCACGATCAAGCGTTGGCTGTCTGGCGCGGTCCCGGTCAATCCACTGGCCGAAAAATTGATGAACATTCACGCCCGTGGCTACTTACCGTTGGATCATCGCTGGAACGGATTTCGAATCAACGTTGACCGTGCGATCCTCATTACCCCCGAAGATCGTGAATTCAATCCCAAGGAATTGCTCAGTTTTGCGTACTGGCGTGACGAGCACCGGCAACTGGTTGAGCGCCACGGCAAAATTGAGTCCCCGGAATACTATCCGGCTAAAGAGCATCCCTTGCCATTTCGTGGCGGTCGTTGCATGCTGCCTAAGCCCTGGATCCCGGCCAAATTCAAATAATGGTGCCATTCAGAGCAACAACCCTCGAGATAAGCTTCTTTAATCTAGGAACGTAAAACGTCATGACAACGATAATAGCCAGCCCGAACATTTTCATCGCGGGTGACGCCATGTGGACTAGCCAAGTCAGCGGTTTGGAAGTCGACTGTGAGACGCGCAAACATATCGTGTGTCTCGAGCAAGTGATCTTTTTTTCGGGTGATGAGCACCCTATTATCCTCGCGCAAGCCGTGCTTCTGGCCCTCATTTCTGACGAGGAATACATTCAATTAGCCCAAGCGCTCGACGAACGCGATGAGATTGGCTTGATTGCGGTAACGGAAAACACCGGTGCGCTGATAGACATGCCCATCGGCAACAACGCGACCACCGGAGAGCTGGTGTTTACTGGCTCTGGGGGCTTCCATGCGGCCACGTTTTATCAAGATCTCGACAGATTATCTTGCCTGTTAACAAGAATAGATACAGCGATGACGATGGCGTTCCACGTCGACGAGCAATCCGGCAACGGGATCCACAAGAAGGTGTGGCCTCAGCGCTACGACAACTTGTGTTATACTGACACCAGTTACCGAGAATACATCGGGGCTAAAATTGAAGAATATCACGAGTTCATCGCCGAATGGGCCTTAATGGAGGGCGACAACATGGCAGCACAACTTCCCCGCTCTACAAATCGCACAGCGCCGGCACCAAACGCGCCCAAAGCGACCCCAGAGCGCATGAAAGCAATACTCGACGCGATAAGAAAAAACCAGAAGAAACAAACTGAGAAACAAGAAGAAAGTGCCTAAAACAGAGGCGCCTGAACAGTACGTAGGTCATGTTCAGGCGCTTGTTATGTGACCTAATTTTTGACAACTATCTTAAGCTTTTTATCTATTAGTGTTACCCCTGCATGAGTCACTGATATGTTTCCATCAGAATCAGTCCTCGGAGTCATCAATATACTACATTCACTTCCATCATTATTGAGAAGGCTAGCGGAAATAGAAGGTGATTGACCTTTTTTATGTTCGCTCTTTTTTATCTCAAAACGATAATATTTATGACCATCTTGTT
Organism: Vibrio sp. 1F169; assembly: GCF_041439605.1. Lineage (NCBI taxonomy): Bacteria > Pseudomonadati > Pseudomonadota > Gammaproteobacteria > Vibrionales > Vibrionaceae > Vibrio > Vibrio sp. 1F169. The sequence continues at coordinate 1,811 of NZ_JBGOOI010000134.1, forward strand.
TTCTTTCTTCAAAATCATCGGAACCTAGTAATATTATATATGGCTTAAGTTTTAGAAACTTTAATACAGCGAAAGAAATACTCAAAACAGCTGCGATAATCTTTAGGAAAATGACCACATAATTTAATGCGCCTTCTCCAATGACCGATTCCAGTTCTTTTAAGACAGAAGCAATGGCACCGAATATAACAGCTACAATAAACATCCAATCAATTTCATCTAAATTCATTTATTCTCCTTTACACCACCAAATCCAAGGTTCCATTATGCACATAGCCCCGCCTTAAACATTAAGGCTAATTCGAGCCAAAATTTCCATAGTCGAATCGTTTGTTATATTTATTCTCTTTTGATACGAACTATAAATTACCAATTATTTTTTGAATTTCATCTGGATTTAAGTAGCTATTATTAACTTTACCTTCAATCAAAAAACCGTCTGCTAATATTTGGGATAATTTTTGAACAGACTTTTCATTAAAGAGCTTCGGATAGATCCGCGTATACGCATTGAACGTTGCCTTTAAGTTACGGTGGCAATCTTCAGCTGAACTGAGTGTTGTGACCTCTCCCGAATTAAATATAGGTATGAAAATTTCAAGTAGGTTGTTTTTAACTCTTGCTTTAGCTTTCTGCGACTTGTGATTTTCTCGAGCCCAAGACCTAAAAAGAATGCCAGAATACCAGGGAGCCATCCATTCATGAAACTATTAAGTGAAATTTTCCACCACTCAATATCATTAATTATAAAATACACTAACTCTTCCTATTGCCCGTGAGGTACTTGAAAAATATAACGCCTTAAACATCGAAACTAAAGACAAACCTACAATGCCGAATGTAATAAATTGTGTTGATTAATTTGTTAGACGAATGTTGCCTTCAGCAACGCGACTTGTTGCTCAAACAACCCACTATCAAATTTGGAGTAAGATTTAGCTATATTTACCCATTGAACTCCGGTTTCATCAATATGACGAAATTCAATTTGTAACGCATATTTTGAACAACGAAGAAAACCAAATATAAAACCTACAATCGTTAAAGTAACAACTAAAGCTTTCAACCAAAAAGGTGTACTCTCAAGAGTTGGGATTGCTAACCAAACTGCTCCGGAGAAAACAAATAACCAAAATATTATTTGACCTAGATTGTCGAGTAAGCCAAGTTTCTTAACTCTCACATTATTAATTTTTGATAAAGGATACGAATCTTTTTTAAAGCTAAACTCTTCTTGGCTCAGTTGAAAATCTGTTTCCTTGTACATTATTGCCTCCATTTTTATCAACACTCTTAAATGCTTTATTAGCTTTTTTGGGTTACATACTTTGCGTGAATATCGAGAACAAATGGCTCCACTAAAGCTATACATCGGTCTAGATCGTCATCCGTTATATCTACTTTCTCACCATCTAAGGTATGACCATTTCGATGCACAAGGTCATGGCGTAACTCAAGTTGTTTTAATAGCTCTCTGCTGATATTAAAACGAATGCCAAGAACTTTTTTATAATACATTTCAACATCATTAAGCCGATGCCATACCAATGCTTTCATTGAATGTATCAAATACTCATCAATAGGGTTGTTTAAAGCAAAAGGAACCGTCACGGTAGCAGAACGAAACTTGTCATGGCTTGCTAGTTTTCGGAGTGATTCTGGAGAATTAGTAAGTTCAAAAATGAACAAGTTTGAAAGATACTGTTCCATTAAGCTTATCACGTTCGAAAAATACAATTGGTTGTGAAAACTATCTCTACTTTGGGCTCTTATTTGCGTAAGTCCTTCAGTGAAAGTATTGAGATATACATCAAATTCCGTATCAGAACTCATTAGCATGGTACTCCACTCTAATTTGCTCTTTTAACGCTCCATCCTTTGTCTCAACGTCTAGCGTCCAATCAACACCAACATTGGAAGACCAAACATTAATGTTAAACTCATTACCTTCCTCGTCTTCAAACGAATCATAGTTTTCGCTAACACTATCCCTATAACGCTCTGCCACAAAGTTAGGAGACGGTACGCTAACAACCGTAACCTCTTCAGTACCGCGATAAATAAGTAGATAGCCACCGGAAATGGGTGGCATACAGTCATTACCTTCTAACGTAAACTTCATCATCTCATTTCTCAAAATACAAATACGTTTCGATTATAACAGCATAGTTTTAGGCTTACACCTTCAGAAAGCTAACGCCCGCTTAAGTGGTGAGTAGCGTAAGACCGATGTTTCTGCAAACCACCTTAAACACAGAACGCAACGTATAGTAAAAATGTCACGTGTTACGAATTAACCCTAAACAGTTCGATATACGGTTGTGCCAGGCTCAGAGTTTGGCCCCAACTTACTGCTAAAAACGAACAGACAACTAACTAAAATACCTATCTCGAAAAGCTGACATAGAAAAGATGCTGTCTTAAACACCAGACCTGAATCCATCCAAGGCATCGCTATTTCAATTAGCACAGCGGCTAAAACCAAAGTATACCCAACTCGTTGATGCCATTTACCTAACACTCGCGAAAAGTGATGGAAAGCTAACAGATAAAACACCGAAAAAAAAGGCATTATAAACCAGATGAGATACTCAAAAATTTCAATCAACGAGCTACTACCTTCGCCCAAAGTTGCCATTAGAATAGAGATAATAAAGTTGAGTAGCATGTAAAGAAACGGATATATAAGAATACCCAAGGCAAGATACCGAA
>NZ_JBGOOI010000135.1:0-4067 GCF_041439605.1 Vibrio sp. 1F169
AAGGTGACATTTCTATTTGGGAGAAAAGAGGACATTTTAAAATGGGATTGACAAAAAATGTTTCGGACAATTGTGACATTTCTATCTGGGAGAGTTATGTGACATTACTAACTTGCACTAACATCATTTACCACTCTACCCTTTATTTCTTGCCTTGCCTTGCCTTGCCTTTACAATACCCGCAGTTTTTATTTTGAGTGATTGTGATGAATTTTAGGTATGACATTAATGGATTAAGAGCAATTGCAGTGATCGCAGTGGTTCTTTTCCATTTTAACCCTGCTTGGGTTCCTGGTGGCTTCGCAGGTGTAGATGTATTCTTTGTTATCTCCGGTTTCTTGATGACTGGAATAATTTTCAGAGGGTTTGAGAATAACAACTTCAATCTCTTTAATTTTTATGTGGCTCGTGCAAACCGAATTATCCCTGCTCTTGCGGTTTTATGCTTGGTTGTTACTGTATTTTCTTACTTTTATATCAATGTTTTAGATCAAGTAAAGATACATAGACATGTGAATGGGAGTTTGTGGTTTTTCTCTAATTTTGTATATTGGAGGGAGTCTGGTTACTTTGATGTTGCATCACATGAGAAGTGGTTACTACATACATGGTCATTGTCGGTTGAGTGGCAGTTTTACATTATCTATCCAATCGTTTTAGTAGCACTCAAGAAACTCTTATCTTTAGAAAACTTAAAACGATTAATCGTAATTGGAACGATTTTAGGTTTTGGTTTAAGTGTTGTTGCAACAATGAAGTGGCCAAATCCAGCTTACTATCTTCTTCCTACAAGGGCGTGGGAAATGATGATGGGTGGTGTGGCCTTTCTTTATCCTTGGCGTTTATCAGAAAGCACAAATAAACTAACAGAAGTTATAGGTTTAGCACTAATTTTCGCTTCATATGCTTTTGTATCTAGTGATGTACCATGGCCTGGTCACTTTGCTTTGCTTCCTGTTCTTGGAGCTTATCTAGTCATTGTTGCGAATCAACAATCTAGTCTAGTTACTAACAACAAAGCTTTTCAATACTTAGGTAAGTGCTCATATTCGATCTATCTATGGCATTGGCCTGTTGTTGTTTTTGGTGTCTATTTTTCAATAAGTAACTGGTTTTTGGTGGGAGTTCCTCTTTCTGTACTTTTTGGGTGGGGGAGTTATAGGTTTATTGAAAATTCAAAGAGTACAAACCTAGAAAGTTTGATGGGGATTTTAAATTTTAAGCCATTGATATATTTAATTGCTGTACTTTCTATTTCTTATATTGCGTCCTTAACAAACGGTATAAATAATCTTCCGGCTGACTATGAATTATCTAAGCAGGCCTTTAGAGATAAATATGAAGGGCATTTAGGGCTTTATGGGAAAGGTAGAGAGCCTGTGTTTTTAAACTCGGACTTATCTGACTTTGATGTGGTTCTTATAGGTGATAGTTATGCTCGACACTATTATTCCTACTTTAAAAATAGCGAAATGAAGGTCGCTAGTTTAGCCGTTGATGGTTGTTATTCTACGCGAGACTTTTTTAATAAAAGTGATGATTTATGTAAGTTTCGGTATCAAGATGAAATTAATTTTTTGAGAGAGCACAAAAATAAATCGGTCATAATCTCCAGAAGTTGGGGGGGAAGTGATGAAAGAGTAGTTGTTAGTAGAGAGTCTAATGATAAAGTTTTGATTGATGTTCAGACCATGTTGAAGCAATTAAACGACTTGATCAGGGTTGCTAGTGAATCAGGACATAAAGTCTATGTTGTAGGTAACAACCAAGGTGCTGACATCGCCCCATTTAAAACTGTAGCAGACTTACTTTTATCTGGAGAAAGTGTTACAGATTTGAAAGAACCACTAAAAGGTAATCCTATAGGACAAATTTTAAAAGATAATAAATCAAATCTAAATTATACATTCTTAGATGTAACTGAGTCTTTGTGTGAAAGTGGCAGCTGTTTTACTGTAAGTGATGGACAGGTGGTTTATACGGATAAAGGACATTTTTCTAAGTTCGGTGCTGATTTTGTTGGTCGAACGTTATTTGAGAATATTGGTAATAAAACATAACCCCCGTTGTGCGTAGGTGGTCGATTTACCATAACGACACTTAGTGCGAACCCTGATTTAGACACAAAAAAACCTCCAAAACGGAGGTTTTTTTCGTTATTGGAATCAAACTATTGCTACCAGAATTCAGGTTGAGACATGCGAGTAGGGAATACTCTTAAAATCTCAATACAGTTATTTTTGACTCGATAAGGTATGAGGTAGGGATACTTATTTAGGACAAGTTCTCTTGTTCCAAACACTCGGCCTGTTCGCCCCATAGCTGGATTTGTTTTTAGGAGGTTTGTTAAGTCATAGACCTCTTGAACAAACTCACGTGATGATCGTGGGTTGTGCTCGTGTAGATACTCCGCGGACTGTTCTAGGTTGACTAAGGCTTTTTTAAGCCACTTAATCTGCATTCACGCCCCACTTAGAGAATGCATCCTGCACTTCTTTTTTATTGGCAAACTGTCCCGAATCAGCTTCATTCAGAGCGTCTTTGATTTCATTAATCTGCCAAAGCTCACGAACTAGGTAATCTTGAATTGCTTGGTTGGTAATCCATGACTTTGTTCGCCCTGTGGACTCTGCAAGTAGTGTTAGTTTTTGTTCGATATCTTCTGGAATTCTGACTGACATAGATGGCATGGTAAGTCTCCTGTATTACGATGATTACATTGTAATACAAAGTAATCATTTACCATAATAGGAATAATGAACACCTTGAAATGTATATTTTAATCCATATATCTATGGTAGGTGTAATGTTGCACTGCATTCTATTTGTTGGCTTTATTATGAAAGATTCAGAACATGTAAATTTTTCAGAAGATTATGAGTTAAATCGTCATCTTGAGTTGGTAGAAAAATCTCAGTCGATTAATAACCGAGAGTATCTAAGAGAACATACCGGTCCAAGAGCTAAAAAAGAATTAGGAAAAACAGTCTTAACACATGCGGAATTTAAGCCATATGTTAAGCAAGACAAACCATACTTAGCCGATCCGGTTTAGTTGCCATTTTTTACATAAAGTGTGTGTCACGAACAATAAATAAAAGGTCGCCAGTGGCGGCCTTTAGTGTACTTTTGTAATGTCGTTGTGTATTATTATAGGGTAAAGAGTCGTGGTGTCGGATGTGCTCCTCGTAGAATGAACAAGTATCCTTTGAATGATTCGTGGTGGCTAGTATCCTCCTCGTAGAATGAACAAGTGCTTTTTGAATGAATCTTTACGTGAAAAGCCCACCATTAGGTGGGCTTTTTGTTTTTGGAGGGAGATAACATTGAAGTTTAATAGATTAAGTAGTCAGTTTGTTGATAAGACTAAGGGATTGCCTGAAGTCTTAATTGATAAAGGTCGAGGGTACTGTGTTGCTGAAATTGAATATAAAGGCCTCTATTTCGCTGTGCCTCTTAGAACTAAATTAGATCACTTAAATGGTAAAGCGATCAAAATTGGTGGAGCCCCTACTGCATTTATTACAGATACCGTTACTGAGGCGAAGAGGGGGCTGTGTTATCGAGGTTTGGACTATCAAAAAGCTTTGCTCTTAGAAGATCAAAGTAAAGACTTATCTTCTAATTATCCATTGTCTGACAACTCCCAAAAAACCATACTTAACGACAATGAGTTTAAGATAGGTAAGGAATTTAAGAGATATGTTGACTCTTATGTTCGAGCCCAAAAAAGAAATCTACCTTTCAAATCAAACTTTTTTAAAAGTACGCTTTGTAATTATCATGATGAATTAGGTATTGATTAAGAGTTTATCTACTTAATTTGAATCTAGATAAGACATCAAAAAGCCTCCCTTTTGGGAGGGGAAAGCTATGACCGGTCAAAAGGATCATTGAGATCAATCGCTTTTGGGATTAATCTCTTTCCCTAGATGTGAAAAAACCACCCTGCAAGGTGGTTTATTTCGGAATACTTAAACGATTAGCCCCGTTAAGTCCTTTCATGATAGCTATATCACGCAAGCACTTCAAGTACTCCTGCACTCTGTTTGGATTCAAGATGTTTT
>NZ_JBGOOI010000136.1:0-3880 GCF_041439605.1 Vibrio sp. 1F169
GCTGATCAGATCGTAGGTTCTTGATTTAGTTCCATTGAATTACGCAACAAAGCCTCATGAAAATGCCGAATGATTGTCTGATCCCTAGACTGATAATAAGTGTGCCGATCCCAAGCCATACCAGTAAAGGAAAACGGAAAATGCTCATTCTAATACTCTTAAATTAATGGTGGTGATGTGAGTGGTCTTGCGCTGACATGTGTTGGTCAGTCATCTTATTATGGTGTTCGTGCCCGGAATGCTCATGCGCTGACTGCTGGTGGCATCCACTGCTAACGGCATGCTGAGCCAAGAGATCAATCAATGGCTGACTGTGATGCACAATTACCAAACTAATAACAAGGAATAGCGTCATTCTGGCGAGTTGGGCAAAAAGAGATTGTGAAAACATAAGGTGTTTACATGCGCTCAATGTTGTAAGAAGTCGCGCATCATAATGACGAGTAGGGTATGTATCAAATGACCTTTTGTGATTTAGTCTATGCGTTTTATGCATAGATTTAAGCATCGCTGGAATTGGAATGAAACGTAGCTAATAAATAGGAAAACACGAAGCTGGCTGATTATGTGGTAGAAGCGGAGAATTTAGGATGGATATTTGATTTTTTAGATATAACTGCTTGCTTTAGTGAAGTATTTTAAAGCCTGTAAAAACGAGTATACAAATTAATCACTCAGTAACACTGCGCAATTACTCGACTTATCTGTTAAACATCGTAAATTTGTACTTCAATCGTTTCAACGGGACTGAAACGCGATGTTAAAAGATTCAGGGAGAGTCATTCACATGGATAAAGATCATAACCTTCGCGAAAACTTACTGGCACTGATCTTAGGTAGCGCGCTAGTGTCACTCGGCGTTATCTTTTTCAATCAAGTCGGTTTGCTCACCGGAGGCACGGCTGGTCTAGCGATCTTCATTACCAAAGTGACAGATTTGAGCTTTGGCCAAGTGTTCTTCGCACTTAACTTACCTTTCTATATTTTGTCGGTTGCTCGTATGGGCTGGCGCTTCACCATCAATACGTTTATCGCGGTTTCGATTGTTTCGTTCGCCGTGGATCACTTGTATCACGTGATTCAAATTGCCGAAATTCATGCATTGTATGCAGCTTTACTTGGTGGTGGCTTGATTGGTACCGGCATGTTGGTGATCTTCCGTCATAAAATGAGCTTAGGTGGCTTCAACATTCTGGCGCTGTTCTTACAAGAACGTTTTGGTATTCGAGCGGGTAAGGTTCAGATGGCACTAGATTGTACGATTGTTGTGCTTTCACTGTTTATCGTTGATGTGTCGCTGGTTCTGTTGTCTGTACTGGGCGCAATCGTCACCAACTTGATTTTGGCGATGAACCATAAACCGGGGCGCTATCAACCAGTTGTTAAAGCGGAAGCGGCGTAGTTCGGTACGATCAAGCACTAGGTTCGCTTAAGCATTAGATTCGCTTAAGCAAAGCGTGATTTGCAGATTATGAAAACAACAAAGCTAGCATCAATTGCTGGCTTTGTTCTATTTTAGGGATGGCTATTAGCACTTACTGCAATCGTTGTCTGGCTTAAGCTCGCAATCAATCACATTGCCTTGTTGATCGAGTGACAGGTTACAGCACTCTTCAAACAAGTTCTTAAGATCCCCGCGGCTTTTCTGAACACGAGACTTAACGGTTGAGTAGCTGATATTTTGCGCCTCTGCGATCTCTTTCTGGCTTTGGCCTTTGATGTCGACGGCAAGCAGTAGCGATGAACTTTTTTCTGGCAGTGCTTGAATAAAAGGTTCGATACACAATGAAAGCTTCTGCTTAAATTCAGAGTCGTGGTCTAAATCGGTAAACCACAGATCTTCAGCATCAATTTGGCTATCGCGTTGTTGGCGTGCATGCTTTCGGTAGAAGTCGATAATGGTGTTGTTGGCTAACTGGAACAGCCAAGCCTTAACACTGCTCGCATCTTGTACCTTATCTAAGTTCTGATAGGTCTTAATCAAGATATCTTGGAGCAAGTCGTCTACATCGGCGGTATTGTTGACCTTTGAATGCAGGAATGACTTTAATGCTTGCTGATACTCGGCCCAGACTTGCTCGAGCTTCAAAGGTGCCTTATTCAAAGTTGCCTTGTTCAAAGGTGCATTAGTTGCACTGTTCATTTACGCAACACTCGTCTTGTAAGAAATCAATCACACCTTCTAGGCATTCATACTCCGCCACGCAGAATAGAGTTCTTCCTTCTCGTCTTTGGCTGATTAGGCCCGCAGACGCCAAGCTGGATATGTGGTGAGACAAGGTAGAACCGGGAATGCCTAGCTCTTCTTGTAGGCCGCCAACTGCAATGCCTTGGTAGCCAGCTTTAACGACACTCTTATAAATAGTTAGACGAATAGGGTGCCCCAACTCTTTAAGTGCTTTCGCAACGACTTCTAAGTTCATATTAACTCCTCAAGATTTAATTTCGATGTTAGTCGAAATGTATGTCGAATTCAAATTTAAAAACGGTGGCTGTGTAAGTCATTGAAAAAATGTGTTTTCGAAAATCATTTCGATTCTTATCGAAATAAAGCTTGATCTGGAGCTGTTTATTTCTATAATTCGAGAATATTCGAAATTAAGGGTTGGTTACTTTTCTCATAGAGCCCGGCCTTCAATCCAGTTTGGAGTTAATTATGAGCAATGAAATGTTAACAATGCTAAAAGACGCACTTGATATGTTCGCTTTCTTAGCAGTAGAGCTAATTATCCTTTTCTTAGCGATCAGCTACATTGTTGGGATTCTGCAAGAGTTCCTTACACCAGAAAAGATTCAATCTATCCTGAGCTCACGTAATGGTAAGGGGTATGTGGTTGCTGCACTATTGGGTGCAATTACACCTTTCTGTTCATGTTCTACCATTCCTTTCCTTAAAGGATTGCTGCGTGCAAGAGCGGGTTTCGGTCCAATGATGGTGTTCCTATTTGGTAGCCCGCTATTGAACCCAGTGATCATTGGTTTGTTTGTGATTACCTTCGGTTGGCAAGTCGCGGTGTTCTACTTCCTTGTAGCAATGACGGTATCGGTAGTGGCAGGTTACGCACTTGAGAAGCTTGGCTTTGAGCGTTACGTAAAACCTGAAGCGTATGAATCGACAGGTTCTGCTTCAAACTGTGGCACTAGCTGTGGTGATTCTGCTCCTAAGAAAGCAGCGCCAGCGAAGGTAGAGTCTTCATGTGGTACAAGTGCATGTGGTGAACCTGCACCAGTAATGGCAAAAGAAACGTCTTGCTGTGATTCGAAAAAAGAAGAGCCACAAGTGACCGTTTCATGCTGTTCAGCGGATGGAAGCGCAACAGCTGAAATCGTAGAGAAGAAAGAACCTAGCCGTTGGATGAGAATTTGGTTCTCAACTTGGAAAGACTTCAAACAAGTTTTCCCTTACCTAATGATGGGTATCGCGATTGGTTCATTCATCTACGGCTTCATTCCTACAGACCTAATTGCACAGTACGCTGGTGAAGGTATGTGGTATGCAATTCCTGTAGCAGCTGTAATTGGTATTCCACTGTACATTCGTGCTGAAGCAGTAATCCCACTAAGTGCTGCTCTAGTACAAAAAGGTATGGCGCTAGGTTCGGTTATGGCATTGATCATTGGTAGTGCGGGGGCAAGTTTGACGGAAGTTATCCTGCTTAAATCAATCTTCAAGAACCAAATGATTGCGGCATTCCTATTCGTTATCCTAAGCATGGCGATGGGTGCAGGCTTCCTATACAGCTTCATCTTTGGTTAATCGGGTCTGATTCCTAGATAACTCCATTGATAGCAAGATATAGATAATAAAAAAAGAGCTCACTTAGTTGAGTAATGCCGATCAGTTAAAGCCAAAGTGATCGGTTGAAGGATCCTTCCGAGC
>NZ_JBGOOI010000137.1:0-3807 GCF_041439605.1 Vibrio sp. 1F169
TAATTTGTCCGCCACGGGTAAAGTGGTTGCCGGACGCGCGTTTAGGTCTAGGCATCGTGGTTCCTTGAGAGTGAAATGCAGTGCTTTTTTAGGTAATTACCTGCGTATGCAGATGAGCTGGCCAACAATTGAACGGTTGTTGGCTAATGGTATTGCGGTGTAGGGCTCTGATATGAAAAAAATTTACGCATGCCGAAGGTAAGTCACGGATGTTCACCTCTCCGACGGGGTGGGGGGCTAGAGCCCCGACATGCTGGCAAAACTTGGGTGGTTTATTTCCTTGCGCTGATAATCCTCACGGTCTCGAACGTGGTCAGCGTTATGCTCGAAACCTTCAAAGCAATCCTGATTACTCTTTTTAAGAAGAAAAGCGAAATTGGTCTCTGTGTAATAGAGATGGTGAGCTTTATGTTGATGATGGGCATCACCGGACAGGGATTGGTCGAGTGTTTTTAGAAACGAATGGCTTTGAGCTTATGATTAAAAATGTCCTCGTTGCTTATTGCGCTGGACAGTTATCCATCGTATTCGTATTTTCCCGCGTCGGCTGATTTCAAGGCGATTTCATGGTAAATTTGTCAGAATGATAACGTTCCTTAATGACCTTCAACTTCTATGAATGACCAACTAACCCCAATCAACAAAGACCATTTAAAAAAACTTATCCGAGCAGAACTGGAACCGACATGGTTTGATAAACAATCAGTTAGCCCTGATATGTCTTGGGTGACTCCTGCTGTGTTTGAAATATTGTTTACTGAGTTGATAACTCATACGCGCGGTAATCAGTCTAAGGCTGCTAGGGTTTTAGGGATTAACAGAGGTAATTTCACCAAAAAGTTAAATCAGATCACAACTCGTGAATTTGGATAGGATGAGAGCTTATAAGTAGGTATCCGCCTATTGGTACCCTAACGAGGGTGCAGAGATTAACCAACCCCCATGACCTCTCAAGAAATCAATGGCAGTTGCTCTAATTTTCGCTTCAAGGAGCACTGGCGGTAATCTACTCCAATTGCAAAGTAACCATCATTGGGCTCTTTTAGAAGTCAACGAATATACCCGCCTCTTAGTGTCGCGATAAGTTTTATAATTGGCGCTTTTTACTTCAATTTGAAAACAATTATCGGCATTTTTAGGTGATTTCGATCTATTTGGTACCATGAGCATAAACTCAACCGACGAAGGTTTTAGACAGGTTACGCCCCAACTTTGTGGATAACTGCTTTAATTTGTTATAAAAAAATAATGTTAGGTTGGAATTTAACGAAGCAAGCAAAACGGAAGGCCAAATTAACCATGGAAAAGATAATTCACTACGATATTCTCAAGGTTAAAGTTAGAAGCGATAAAGAAAGCACTCGACTGACCAGCCAATGGGATCAGGTTCTACAAATCTGTCGTGACAAACCACTCGGAGAGATCGCGAGAGCAAGATTAGCGTTTAACCTTGTCGATTACATCACAAGTGAAGATCTACCTTTTCGCTTATTCATCACACGCGCACCACAAGCTATGGCCACCATAGGCGAGGAAACACGAGTGTATAAAGAGCATCGAGTTATTAATGGTAAACAAAGCGGAATGATTTACGCCAAAAGCGAACAAATGTTACCAAGAGAAATCCACTATACGAATGAGTTTGTGGCAACCCGCTACGTTGCTGGGACAAAAACACCACTCTCTGCCACCTCCCTCGTTGATTGCCTCAAGGCTGGAGATGTCATAACACCACTCGATGGCATCTTGTTTTTAGGCTGTAAACGAATCGCCAGTGATATAGCACGTCTTAAAAAAATCGAACCCACCATGAACATCGAAATGAAACGTATCGAAGTATCAGACAACTTCACAGGCACAACAAGAAAGATGGCAAGTTACGAATGAATAACGAGGCGTAAACGATTGCCGCATGCTTTAACATGACAGATATAACTGAAACTAATCTTCGGACAATTCCGAGTTATGAATCATAGAACACTCTGACCTTTCGAATTACTTCTAATATTATAATCATTCAGCTAGCCTACATCTGGCTGACCAATTCCTCTCATACACTACATATTGAAGTACTATGATTAAAGATAGTTAAGCATGCGTTGATAGACCTTGAACTAGGCCGCCTACGAGCACTAAGTCCAACGATAATGTGACACTCTCTTTCTTTCGAATATTTCGAATGTTGACTTTTTTCGAATATTTCGGATAATGTCATGGTGAGAAGATTTGTATACCATGACATCAGAAACTAAAAACTAGAGAGAAACACGATGAATACTGCTACAAAATTGCCAAGCGCTGAAGAAATGGCACTGGCTAAGCTTGGTAGCCAAGAGTTGTCAGCCGTTATAGAAATTAATGGTGAAGCTCAAAGGATTAACGTTGTCGATAAGTCTGGTAAGACTCACGAAGTAACTATTCCAGCAAGCGCATTAAATATGATGATCGAGATGCTTACTCAATTAGGTCAAGGCAACTCTGTTAGCATCACACCTATTCATGCGGAACTCACAACGCAAGAAGGTGCTGAGATGCTAAACATGTCTCGTCCTACTTTCATTAAGCTTCTTGATTCAGGTGATATTCCGTTTAGCCGTACTGGCAACCGTAGAAAGGTAGCTTATACTGATCTTATGGAGTACAAGAACTGCCTAGAAGAGAACAGACTAGCTGCTCTTGCTGAACTATCTGCATTAGACCAAGAAATGGATATGGGATATTAATGGCGTCATATACGGTAATTCTAGACGCATGTGTAATGTACCCAGCTCCACTCCGAAGCTACCTAATGTACTTGGCCAATACTGGCCTGTTTAGAGCGCGATGGACAGAACAGATACATGATGAATGGACTCGAAATCTACTGAAAAATAGGCCAGAGCTAAATGCAGAACAACTGCAAAGAACTCGACAGTTAATGAACGCAAATGTTCCAGACTGCTTGATTGAAGGGTATGAGTCTTTAATTGATGGCCTTACTTTACCCGATGTTGATGATAGACATGTTGTAGCTGCCGCCATTAAAGGTCAGGCTGAGTCTATCATTACGTTCAACCTAAAAGACTTTCCTTCTTGCGAACTCGAGCCTTTAGGTCTAACAGCAATACATCCAGACGAGTTCCTGTGCGATATGTTCGAATTGGACAGTAGCGCATGCGTTAAGGCTGCTCAGCAACAAAGAGCTTCATTAAAAAGGCCACCAATGAGCCAAGATGAGTTCTTAGCTTGCTTACAAAAGCAGAGACTCCCAAGCTTCATCTCACACTTAAAGAGCTTCAAATTGATGCTTTAACTTTGAATTAGTAGATTTTAAACTAGGCCGCTGATTGCGGCCTTTTTGTATACACTCATTCGCGTCTGAAATGTGTTTACTATTTAGCTGTACTCTCCCCGATATTTAAGAGAGCATCATTCGATGTTCTCTTATCTTTTTAACACTTTTGGCATATAAGAAAAAGTACGGTGATTTCAGTAGCGTGATCTGCTACTGAGTAATTACGTTAACGCAGAAAAGGGCACTTTCGAGTTAGAAAGTGCCATAGGTAAAAATTCAGCCTGTGAAGGTTTTGGACAGAAATGAGTTTCGGAGAACCAAGTATTAGCAAATCACGAATTAGCATAAGTATGGAAAGTCACTAAGCTCCCTGTCCAGTATTAATGGTGCACATCAGTTGCCAAACGGGTCTTCGATTTGACACATAAAAAGCCTATTTTCAATTGCCATTGGGCCTCTATACAGTTTTGCACCAAGCTCTTCAAAATGATCCAGTGCTTTATCCAAGTTGTTTACCGACCAATATAAAACTG
>NZ_JBGOOI010000138.1:0-3712 GCF_041439605.1 Vibrio sp. 1F169
ATCCAACCTTTAGTCACTGATTTCATCACTTAGCTCGCTTCTGGTGTTGCTTTTTTATCGCACGCTAAATTTTCTGAAGATTGTTCTTCCTGCTTTGTCTCAAACTTCGTGAACACGTAAAGTGCGACCACAATTAATGAAACAACGATGGTTTTGCCCATTGCCATCTGTTCGCCAAGTGTTAAAACCGCCACTAAGTAGCCAACCAAAGGCATGAGATTTAATGCCATCGTTGCCTTTTCGACACCGATACGCTTGAAAGAATACAATTGAATCAAGTAGCTACCGCCAGAGATACCCGTACCTAAGAAAATAAGCAAAGCAATTAACAGCGGGCTAGAGAAGATAATGTAAATCTGAGATAGGTCTAAGCCCATGGTCAATACAACGATGATGCCCATTACTGCAACTGAGATGTATTGGTAAAGCATAGAAACAACTGAACCGTATTTGTCCGCTAAACTAGCTCGTAAGTGAGCTGTCCACGCTAACGCCAGCATTGAACACGTCACGTAAACGTAACCTAGTAGTGGCGTACCACCTTCAATGGAGTTTGTCGGACCAACACTCATTGCGTAAATACAAACCGCCGAAGCAATAAAAGCACCCCACTGAATCTTGTTCATGCGGAAGTTCATAAACATCATGCCAAAGAAAACCGTCGCGAACGGCTGCATGCCTTGAATAACACCGTTTTCAGTCGCACCAATGTGAGAAAGAGAAAGGAAGTTGAACAGTGAAAACACCCCTTGTCCAACGATGCCACAAAGCGCAATGCGACCAATATCTTTGGTATCGATCTTTAACGAAGAACCCAAGTCAGCGCTCAAGCTTTTACTACGTGATGTAAAAAAGAAAATGATGGAAAGGCCAATTACCGCAGTAACGTAGCGGAAAAATACCAATGTCATCGGGTCAACAGCCATAGAGAGCGGCTTAGATACCACCCCAGTTACGCCCCAGATACAGGCAACAGCAATGGCAGCAGTCCATCCTAAAAATGTGTCTCTGTTTGTTGTGTTCATCTGTCTATCTTCCATAATTTTTAGGTAACGGCGGTGCGCACACCGCCTTATTACTCATAATTTTATTTAGTGGTTTTTCGCTAGTTAACGTCTGTCGCCGTTTTCAGCTGAGGCGCTTTTTTCTTCGCCTTACCAAACTTCATGAACAACATCATTGAGCCAATAACGACTGCAATCGCTAGTAGTCGCATTGGCGTTACCGCTTCACCGAGAGCAAACACAGCCAGGACGAAAGAAGACAGAGGCATCAAGTTAAGTGCCATACCCGTTCCGTCTACGCCAACTCGTTCCATTGCATAGATGTAGATTAGGTAGCTGATACCTGAAATACCCACACCCAGAATTGCAATACAAGCAATACGAAGTGGAGAACTGAAAATACCGAGAGCTGAAGAGAAATCGGCGCCGACAACCAGTAGGTAAAGACCGAAGCCAATTGCCGCAAAAACAAACTGGTGATACATCGTCGCCACTGAACCATATTTCTCAGCAAGCTTGGCACGAGCGTAAGCCATCGTGGAGAAGCTCGCGGCACTACCCAGACAGATCAAGTGACCAATGTTAAACCCGCTGCCTTCAACAGAAGGGTCCATAACCAAAATAGCGACACCAACGAAGGCGCCAACAGCTGCCAAGATTTGTAGTGGTGTAAAACGCTCGCCGTGGCGAAGGAAACCGACACACAAAATGATGATTGGGATAAGGCCTTGGATCACGCCGTTTTCTGAAGCGGTAATGTAATCAAGAGATAGGAACGATAGAAAACTGAAAGCACCTTGACCAATAATGCCGCAACATGCCGCCCAGAAGATGTCGTGTCGGTTTGCCCAATTAAGTTTAAAATCGACTTTTTTCTGTGGTTTACCCATCGCATTGCTAACTTGGATAATCACAAACAGCGTAATGAAAGCGACGGTATAGCGAACCCATACCAAGACTTGTGCATCCATTACTTCTAAAATAGGTGTCCCTACGATCCACGGAATACCCCAAAGCATGCCAATGAAAATGGCAGCTAACCAACCTTTAGTTGTATTACTCATCTTAAAATTCCTTTATTCATTGGTTGCTATTGATTTAGCAATTGTCCGTAACCTGGACATTGAGCTTTGTTGCCGACTAAGTGCATGCAGTGCCAGAACATCGCAGAGTTGCTGCACACGACTGGGATACCAAATCGATCTTCAATCTCTTGAATGTGGTCAAGAACACGAAGGTTGGTGCAAGACATAAACACCACATCGGCACCAGAGCCCGGCAACATTTTGCTCAACGCTTCCATCATCGATTCCTTTGAAACCGTCGTGATGTCAGTGTCTTTCTCAATGCCAAGTGAACCTAAAACCGGAACTTCAAAGCCAGCGGCAGTCAGTTGTTGATAAAGAGGGAAATTCACTTCTGTTGGGTAGGGGGAAAACACGGCAACTTTCTTTGCACCCAAGTGCTTAAATGCGGCTTGAGCAGCTGTCCATGGGTTGGTTGCGGGAATATCACCGCGATTTTGTGTAAGAAGGTTAGCGACTTTTTCTTCACCTATAATGATAGAAGCTGAAGTGCAACCAAACGCCATGACATCCATGGGTAAACCCGTCGCTATTAGATCGGATGCTTCGCTGATACCAACCGCAATTTGGTCGAGCGCTTCTGGAGTCATTTCGCTACTGTAATAAACACGGGAGCTAAACACTCCTGCTTGTGTGCCCAGTAATTTTGCCCAGTCCATCTCTAAAGAGTGGTCAGTACTTAGTTGCACTAAACCGATATGAACTCGACCAATCCTTGGAGCCTGAACGTGCTGTAATGGGATTTCAAATTGTCGAAACTGTTCTATTGTTTGCATGAGAAACTCGTATTTTTATAGTTTTTATATGCTGACTCCAGAATCCAGAGTCAGCTTTTGTAGGGTGTTTAATGTGTAAGGTGTTAAATTTTGAGCTAAATAATGATCAGTTCTGGTTCAGCTCGTTCGCTCAACCATTCAGCGCCGTCTTCAGTGATTACGATGTTCTCTTCGTGAACCATCGACTTACCCGGTGCGTAAACCATGCCCGGTTCTAGTGTCATCACCATGCCTGGCTTAAGTACTGTGTTGTCGGTAGCGGTGTTAGACGGGCGCTCTGTCAGCTCCATACCTAATCCATGGCCTAGACGACCAACGTCGTTACCCAATGCACCATTGGCTTCTAAGACTCCCCACATCGCGTTATAGATGTCCGTCGTGGTTGCGCCCGGTTTCGCTGCCTCGAAGCCTTTCGTGGTCGCTTCGTAAGTAGCGCGGTATGCCGCTTTGGTTTGCTCACTTGCATGACCAAATGCCCAGTTGCGGTCGAAATCAGAGAAGTAACCATCACGCACGGCGCCCGTATCGATGATCAACACATCTCCCGGTTCAATAATGCGATCGGTAGGACCCATGATGATGCTGTCATAACCATCAGGCCCTGAGCCTGCGATGATGTAAGGGCATTCGTCCGCACCTTCTAACAACATATCGATACGGAACTGTTTACAGATTTCACGCTCGGTCATGCCGGCTTTTGCGTAACCCGGAATCTTGCTAAACCCAACGTTAGTAATGCGACAGATTTCACGTGTTTTCTCGATTTCAGCTTGTGATTTGATCTGACGAAGCTCATGCATTGCTAAAGACACATCAACAAAGTCTTTCTTAACCATGGTGGTTAATT
>NZ_JBGOOI010000139.1:0-3693 GCF_041439605.1 Vibrio sp. 1F169
AGCGGATTGCAAATCCGTGGACCTCGGTTCGACTCCGGGAGGCGCCTCCATCATTCAGAAAAACCAGCCCTAGTGGCTGGTTTTTTCGTTTCTGGCACTTTGCTTCTTGTTTCTTCGTCCTTACCTCTTCATTTCTCCCTTTGATATTTGCTAAGCCCAACGCCGTTTTGGTGGAATCCTAAGTTGAACCTTTGTTGATAGACCGCTAAATAAATCAAAGTCACAATTAACCATAATGCTCAATTTGTTTCATTGTTTTATGGGATAACTCTAATTAAAACATGTGTATGAGTGATAGTGTCCCTCTTTATATTTCTTTAATTATTCTATAAGAGGTTCTTAAATATGCAATTTAGTCTAAAGAGAAAAATGGTTTTCTCTGTAGTTTTGGCGATTGCTGTTACATCTGCCATTCTTCTTTTCATGGGTTATAAGACTTTTCAAACAAACAGCTGGCAAGCTATAGAAAGTGAAAGTCGTAATACACTTCAAGCCCATGCAAAGGGCATCAGTGACTGGTTTTACGATAAGAAACAAGCAGTACATGGGCTTAAACAACAAGTACAGCTTAACCCTTCAATAGATATCGTTCCTCATTTACGTCAAACCTTGGTATCTGGTGGGTTTGGATTGAGTTATTACGGTAACAAAGAAGGTGAGATGTTCCGTCATGATCCTTCATTGAATAAAGCGGGGTATGACCCAAGAGTTCGAGGTTGGTATAAACAAACCTTAGCTGAGAACCGCGCAGTAACAACCAAGCCTTACGTGAGTGTAACCATGCAAACCTTAGTGGTGACATTGACCGATCCTGTGACCGAGAATGGATCGATCATAGGTGTTGTGGCATCTAACCTTGCGTTAGACAAGCTAATTGAAGATGTGTTGGCTATTCAGGTTCCAGGTAATGGACGAGCGATCCTAATTGATAAGCAAGGCACGGTCGTTGCTCATAAGAATAAAGATTTCATCCTTAAGCAAGTCAAAGAGATAGCACCTGAATTAAGTGTTTCTGGATTAAACAGTGCTGCACAAAACTTAACGACAATTTTTACACAAGTTGATGGTGATGAGCGCGTCATCATGGCTGAGCCTATTAAAGGCACCGACTGGCTACTTGTGATTGAAATGGATAAAGACGTACTAGAGCAGCCGTTGTTCGATATGTTGATTAGCCAAATCACCACAGGTTTGATTGTATTGATCGTTATGGCTGCAGCAACCTCATGGTTTGTGGCTCGTCAATTAGTTGAACTGGGTCGAGTGAGTGAAGCATTAGCTGATATTGCGGAAGGGGAAGGTGATTTAACACAGCGCCTTCAAGTGTCGAGTAAAGATGAAGTAGGGCAACTTGCCGACAAGTTTAATGTGTTCGTAGATAGACTTCATGCAATGATGAAAAACGTGACTGATGTTTCGACGGCAATGAATAACGGAGCTGAACACGCCAACAGCAGCGCATTAAAACGCAGCGATAGCGTCAGCAGACAGCAAGACGAGATCACAATGGTTGCAACAGCTGTGACAGAAATGGCGACAGCAACAGCAGAAATTGCTACGAATGCTGATAGTACGGCCAAAAGTGCGACTCACTCTGTTGAGTTGAGCGAACAAGGCTTCCAACAGATGGCTAAAAGCCAATCATCGATCAATGAGCTTGCAACAGAGCTAACAAGCGCTGTGTCTATCATCAGCGAGCTTGAAGAGCATGGTCAACAAATCGCGTCTATCTTGGCGACGATTCGCGAAATAGCGGAGCAAACTAACTTACTTGCACTCAATGCGGCAATTGAAGCAGCAAGGGCAGGCGAACAAGGTCGAGGCTTTGCAGTGGTTGCCGATGAGGTTCGAGTGCTTTCACAACGAACTCATGCTTCAACAGAAGAGATCGAAGACAAGATCAAGCGCTTACAACAAGCGACTAGTGGTGCCGTTAAAGTGATGACACAAAGCCACGATATGGCGAAAACAAGCGTACATGACGTGGATATGGCGGGAGAGAGCTTGGCTCAAATACGTGAGGCAATTCAGATGATCAGCGATATGGCAACTCAGATAGCTTCTGCTGCTGAAGAGCAGTCACTGGTTACCGCTGAAATCAATGCGAATACCGAATCTGTTCGTGAAGTGAGTGATGTGATGGCAGTTGATGCGACCGATGCGGTTTCACAAGCCGATCAGCTAAGTCATTTAGCGAGTGACTTGAAACAAGAGCTGTCACGATTCAAGCTTTAAGTTCAGGCTAATATTAGCTTAAGCACAAAGATCAATTAGAAACTAGAAAGAGCACTGGCTGTTAAAGCGTGTGCTCTTTTTTATTTATAGAGCATGCTCAATGTTTGTCAAAGAAGTCTTTGTTACGAATATACTTACTCATTAGGTGATAAGAGAAAGGCCGGATTAACCAACTGAATATTGATCGCCCGAGGCGTATTAACGTCGGTGTGTTTTCGTAAATCCTGCCGTTATAGAGCCAAAGTACTTTGCCTACATGCCAATACAACAGCGGTACGGGCGGCATGAAGGTGACAATATCGATTTCGCAACAGATACGGTAGGTTTTCTTGCTCAAGCGGTAGTTCTTTTTGAAACTCCAATCACCGACCGCGGGCTGTCCAAACGTGACGATTCGTTTAATACAACCTGGGTGTTTTTGGTCCAAGTAATCAGCGAATACACAACCAATAGAGCCACCAGAAGAGTGGCCAGTAATCGATATTCTTTTGCCTTGTTCCAATAGAGGAATTAAAGTGGTTTCCAAGCGTTCAATGACAGTTTGTCCCAGTTTATCTTCATTACGGCTTGGTTGGCTTCCTTGAAACATGAGATGGTAGAACCCGGCATGTACACGATAGTTCAGCCCAATCCTTTTACAGCTTCTTGTCCATAGAGCAAAAGTGAGTAGCCAGTCAGAAACGCTGTGTGACCCCTTGATAACCACGACGACTTCATCTTTGTCGCTGCTCCATAAGACTCGAATCATGGTTTTGCCAAACTGATTCTTTATGATGCGCTGTCCATTAGGGTCAAAACCGTAACGAGTTTGTTTAAAAACTCTAGGGTAGGCGAGGTTGCAGAGCACAGCGTAGCGTTCATATTGGTATCGTTTTAGTGGCTTCACGTTGTCATTTCGTAATAGTCGTTACTTAAAACTCTAGCCTTTGAATGTGAAAAGCACATGAAAACTAAGTCGTGTTTCTCTAATTCAATGGAATTGACAGTATTTTGTGAGTCTGAAAATGGGAATTCGGCCTTTGAATTCCAACTCAAACTCAAAGTCTACGAATAAGAACCGTACAAGCTGCACTAAATTCATTCGTTTGAGTTCGATAATTAATCACTTGAATTGAAAGATAAAATTTACTGTTGACGAATTTTTTCTATCCGTTAAAGTACACCTCGTTCTCACGGCTTAGGTCGCAGAGAGATGGTGTTTTACTCTTCGGTAATCAGCATCGCATGATTGCGTTGCCCTGGTGGTGGAATTGGTAGACACAAGGGATTTAAAATCCCTCGGCGTTCGCGCTGTGCCGGTTCAAGTCCGGCCCAGGGCACCATCTATCTAGTTTCTACTTTGAGTAGAGTGTTGAACAAAGAGTGGTCCTCTTAAAACACTTCAATATATTTTTATGTTGATAAAGGCGCCTTGGCAGAGTGGCTATGCAGCGGATTGCAAATCCGTGGACCTCGGTT
>NZ_JBGOOI010000140.1:0-3619 GCF_041439605.1 Vibrio sp. 1F169
GGTGGGTGAAACTTACGCGATGATAAAAGCGTTGAACAAGCTTACTGGGTTAGGTGTGCCTGAAACTTGTCGTATTGACTAAGAAATACGCGAAACGGGGTAGCTCTATCTCTAAATTTAATTACGCAACAAAGCCGCAAGGAGGCTACCTAATACTTACAAATGCAGAAAGGCCGCTAAGCGACCTTTCTACGATAATGTTACGGACATTACTCCGTATTATCTGGTGTTCTATAAATCTGCAACCAATGTCGCGCTGCAGTACTTGTTGGAGGCGCTATTTCATGATCACGGATAATACAATACCGACCATATTTTACTACAACCGTATGATTTGTTGTATTAATTTTACACTCTTGAAAAGAGCCCCATCTCGCCCGACTTTATTACCAGGCGCTACATAGATAGCCATACAAAACCTTTAAACTAGTTTAAAAGCAACATTGTTCATATTTGATGTAGTGATGAATCTAAGAAAAACAAGGTTATGCCGTAAAAAGACATACATTTTAAAAAACTCACTAAAAAAAATTATTGGTGTTCATTATTCCTATGTTCAATTGCGTGACCCCGTAACGCAGAACAGCTCCTAATAGGGAGCTGTTCTTGTGTCTAAATTTGGGTTCACACTAAGTACCATTACGTTAAATAAATCATCACATGGCTATTGATTTTTCAAACATAACCCGCACATAAGCATAGAGTCACATTCATAAATCACCTTCCATTTGATTTGATAGTAATCTCTTGTGACTCAACCAACCGATCTCGACCCCATGCCACCCGCGTAATTCATATCGTGGAATATTGCCCATCAGAGAGTAGAGAGACCGTCTAATTATGAACTATTTTTGTCTCGTCATTATAGATAGGATATAACAATTTCATATAAAAAAACTAATTCAATGAGAAATTGCTATATAAAAACTATTGAAATAATTGTTCGTAAACACTATAAAAAACCTTGAAAAGGTTGTCTTATCAAGAGGCCTTTTCATCACTCTTGTTTTTATTTTGTATTGCTTCTTATGGAGGATATATTATGAGCTCAATTGACCTATCTCCACTATACCGTAGTAGTGTTGGGTTTGACCGTCTAGCATCATTAATTGATCATGCCATGACCAGTGAAACTGCTATCAACGGTTACCCACCATATAACATTGAAGTTCTAAAAGAGAATCGCTATGCCATCACCCTGGCCGTAGCCGGATTTACTCAGGAAGAGCTTGATATTCAAGTAGAAAAGAGCGTGCTAAGTGTACGTGGGCAAAAATGTGCTGATAAAGAAAATAAATATCTGTATCAGGGTATCGCCAATCGTACATTCGAACGTAAGTTCAACTTAGCTGATTATGTTGAAGTTACGGATGCAGATCTTTCTAACGGATTGTTAACTATTACTCTGGTGAAAGAGATACCTGAAGCTATGAAGCCTAAGTCCATCACTATCAATAAAAACTGTGATGTATTAGAGCATAAGGCTGAAGAGACAAGCACCAAAGATAATAAAGCTGCTAAAGGAGAATGATAGTGTGAAAGCACATTATCATTTTTGAAAGGGGAACGGCTCCCAATCGGGAGCTGTTCTTGTGTCTAAATCTGGGTTCACAATATCCCTATCTGGCAGGGTAGTTGTCACTGTTAAAATTTAACCAGTTTGGGCGATAAAGAGTAATTGTGTCTCGTATCTCAGTAGAAAGAAAAGAAGCGATATTGAAGAAGCTGCTGCCTCCCTATTCGATGTCAGTTAAAGAAGTGTCCGAAGAGGAAGGAATTAGCACTGCGACCCTGTATTATTGGCGCCCGCAACTCAGAAGTTCAGGAGCCACCGTGCCAAAGAGCAACACTTCATCAGAGCAGTGGTCTGCTCAAACTAAACTCGCCATTGTCGCTGAAACCTATTCAATGACCGAAAATTAACTGCTCAAGTTGGTGGACTTAAAGAGGCTATTAGTTCTTATTTTGAGCCGGAAACACAGAAACAAAGCTCGAGCGAGTATCCTGTCAGGACGATTGCTGTTAGTTCTGAAATTGATAATGATCTAGGTATTAGAGGTAGTTCAGCTAAGGATAATAGTAAGAAAACAGCACTGGATTCGGTGAGTTACTTGTCTAAACGAGTAACAGCGAATTTAACACCATTATTATCTAGTGAAACAATAAATAAGCTACAAGATGCGCTAAGCGAAGGCAATATTTCATTTAAATTTATTCAGAATATCGCCTTGAATAAAGGGGGATCTGAGTCTAGTTCGTGAATTGGCGCTTTCTACTGTCCCTAAACAAGAGAAAAATTATTCAGGGCATCTAGGATTAATTGTGGACTCACTTTCACACAAACGTCCAAATGTAAGCGCCACTATGCAAGGTTTACAAGGTTTTATTGATACATCGGCCTTGCAATGGCATGAAAAAACGGCAAAAAAACTGAAGGCGCGCTTGATGCGAATGCTCATGCTCGTTTTGATGGGGATTTAATGAGTTCAGCTTTGGATCAAATGTCGAAAAGTGACCTGAAAGCGACATTAACGCAATTGGAAGGTGCTTTTGGTCAGCGTTTACGAGGCGTTTTTAGGTTGGTTGCTGAACAAGTTCCGTCGTCATATCTGGCGCAAGGTGACAATGTTTTAATCTCGACTGCCATGCGTTTCAGTGGCCTAGTAGAAGGCTTGATGACGGCATTGAGTGAAAAGTTGGGTGAAGCGACCGACGTTCGGTTCAAGGATTGTGATTTCGTTAGTGAGCTTTCAGAACTAACAGCGATTGAGAAGGCGGCATTAATCAAAGTAGGAATTAAAGAAGAAATGTTGCTCTAATTTTCCCTTCGAGCGGTAACGACTGTTTTTATAATTCACACATAATGGAGGTTTTCTGTGTCAAAATGGCCGATTAGTTTTTTATTTGAGAAGAATCAATCTCGCCTGGAAGTCGCTGTTATTGACTTGGATGTAAAGCAAAGGATAAGTGATTTTTATCAGCTTGCTCAAAAACGATACTTGTTAGAAGAATTTTTATTACTTCTAAATCGTAGTCAATACAATGTTTTTCAAAATGACGTACTCTCTTGCCTTTATCGCTTGGGTATAAAGAGAGTCGATTTAAAAGTGGGCAGTAAAACGTTGAATATTTTATAAAACTCTGACCAGAACGTTATATAAGGGCTTCAAGGAAGGTAATAACCGTAGTCTTTCGGTCTTTTTGTGACGTTGTCACAATGAAAGTTGGGTGAGGCGATCATTCCCCTCACTCAATTAGTACCTGAATATGATAACAATAAGGCCGATGGGTAGTCGTCGCTAAACCAAGACAACAACATATAACGCTCCTAACTGTTCATTAGATGAGTAGTACAAAGGTCTGTGAGATCCGATACAGTTAGGCTTGCGATGGATATTCTTTCTCTACATTACTCTTGTGGCCAATCACCAAATGCACTGTAGGGTTCTGTGGTTTAACTGAAATTGCGATTTTCATGTTCATGTTACGGTTGTTTTGCAAGTAACCGACCGCCGCATTTAGTTCTGGAACATACTGAGCCACACCCACCGACACTCCACCTTCCGTTGTTTGAGTGAAAAATAGGAAGTGTCATATCCGTCCTTTTCTCTTCTAGTAA
>NZ_JBGOOI010000141.1:0-3318 GCF_041439605.1 Vibrio sp. 1F169
GTTTTTAGCTAGGTCGATACCGCAGAAATAAGAATAATCAGACATGGTGCCTCCGATGCGTTTAAGTACCACATAAGTGTGGCAAATCCTCGGTAGGGGGAGTCCATGTCATTCGTTATACCTTTTGAGGGAAAAATGGACATTGTATTAAGCACTTACAAAGATCCAGCTTATGGGCTTGATTGGCACGAACAAACAGGTGAAATCGAAAGTACGATTAGACATTCACTGATCGAGTCAAAATTTCCGATTGAGTTTTTAATTAGAGAAAGCAATATTGGTCGTGGTGCTGATTATCCAGTAACAGTTATACAAGTTATCTCTGTTCTTGGCTTCGTTGGTTTTGTTATTCCGGAAACACATAAACGGGTCAGGGAATCTTTAGAAGAATGGTCACGTATAAGGGACTATTTTTCAAAGCTGTCAGCTTTGTTATCGCAAAATAATAGTATTATTGCGCTTCCTGATGAAGTCTTGTTTGCAAAGTCTGCTGAAGCGCTACTTACTGAAACCAAAGCAAGCGACGCTGTATTCGTTAGGTATGAATCAATTCATAGTGTTGGTAGCTTTGAGAAGTTTGCTGGTTTAAAGGGTTTCTACTTTGATTGCCAGAACAAGCAGTGGCGAGTAGTTATTGATGGGCAGGGTACGGTAAAACTGATAGAACAGGTATAACGAATAAGGATTAAGGTGTTGCGTAGCCAACACTAAATCCCGAGTGTTGAACAAGCCCGAAGCCACTTTATTAAGTAAATTGTACGATTGAACTTGAAGGGCACACCGCTTTGAGGCTTTTCTCAAGGCGAGCGAGGTCAAGATAAGGTTGCGATAGCAATCTTATCAACCAGTTAACTGTTCTTGGTTTCTTTCGTCGTCATATCTCCTCTGATTTCGCTAATGCCATTCTCTTTATTATCAATGCCTTTCGGCTAGGTGGGTCGGCTTACTCCAACACACGCCATCTCATTTAGGTGGTTTTACTACAAGTTCAGTGAGTTAGTCGCCTTGTTCCAATGATAGAATTAGCGTCAGTCTTTTATTATAGGTAAGCACTGCGATGACAACGAAAAATAGTATATTTCCACCTAACTCTATGGCGCATGACTCCCCAAATAGAACGCAACCGTTAGGTATAGAAGATGCTCGTTATCAAGAGGCTACCAAAGACAGTTTCTTTCCTAAGTGGTCGATAGCCTATGATGCAGAAGCAAGAAGTGGTAAAGGCGTTACGCCTGCAATTACTGATGCGGCAGTGACTCGTCAAAATGCGATAGCAGCGGAAACTGAAGCGGCTAACCCTCAAACTGCGAATACTAATTCATTAGCATCTAGCGATGCCACTTCTAATATAATGAAAACAGTATCTGAGTTGTTTAGCTCAAGCTCTAAAAAATGCTTCGCCTCAAGTATTATTCCTGATGTTGATAAAACTCAATCCATCCCATTAAGAGAATACGGTGAAGTTGCGGTGTTAACATCAGGGAAAAGCACGGACTTTAAGAAGCGCTTTTCTAAAATGACACCAGAGCAAGAGTTGAAAATTTTGTCTGGTACTAGCTTAGTGGATATGACATTAAGCGGATTTAGGTGCTTGGCGCATAACTCACAATAATGAAGAGATTCTTCCTGCGTGGTGTTTATTATTTTGTTCATCAGGCATGAAAGCCGAGCATTTGATTAATCGTGAAGAATTTAATCAATTATCGGATGTAAATACAGAGCTTAAATTACGACTTCAAAATGATGAAAGTGGTAAAGAAGATTTAATCGCTTTTCACCGTGACGGTGAAAAGCTTCCTGTTATTCAAGCTGAGCCAAATCCAGAGAGTGGAAGTAAGGCTTTTAAAGCAACGCTTCCAAGTGGCGTTGTTATTGAGTGGAATGGTGTAAGTAAACAAGGCCCATTATTCCATAATGGCACTGAGCGTAGATTTGGAAGTCTTCGACAAGAAAAAGTACTTCCAAATGACGGTAAGACTCAAGATATTGAGGGTGTTCCTGATGACGCAGTTGAAGAAGTCATTATTGCTTTTCCAAAGCAAAAGTTCATAGAGCCATTGTATTTGACGCTACCGAAATTTAAAGAAGAGTCAAAAATCGCAATCAACCCTAAAAATATGTACTGGCCTCCGTATAACCCGTTAGCAAAAGAAGGGGAGAAAGAGCTGAATGTTGAGTATGTTGAACCAATTAATAGTTTTGGGTTAATGTCACCAGAGGAAGGGCATGAATTCCTACAAAATTTGTATGATGATATGGGCGGTAAAGATACCGTTGGTGATTTTAAGGATTATTATGGTTTAGGTAATGGTGTTTATGATTCGCATAAGGTTGCATCAGGGCTTGGTGGTTTAGGTGTTGTAGCGTATACAAAAAATATTAACGGTAAAGATTGGGTCATCATTAAAAATTTCCGCCGTTACGAACAAACCTTAATGAAAGGTAATAAATGGGGAGCGAATAACCCAAGGGTTATTCAGGCTGGATTAGGTTTAAATGATTTGAAAGGTGCTGTTAGGTATATTAGATTTAATATTGGAGTTGAAATTATTGTTTCTGTAGGAATAAATGCCGCGGATTATATATTGAATGACGAGGCTACATTAGCTGAGTTCGTTGGTAACTCATCAGGAGATATAGTTAAAGGACTGGTATCTATGGGGGTGGGAGCAATAGCTGTTACTATGTTACCAGCAACAGCGACTGTTTTATTATCGGGAACAATATTTGCGGCAGTATCATTCTTAGTTGGTCAAGGGCTTAATGTTTTTGATGAAAATAATGGTTATTCAAAAGATATAAGTAAAGCTGTTGATAGGTTAATGAAATGATTATATTTAAAATTATATTTTGGTTATCGTTCTCAGTTGTAGGCGCGTGGTTTTCATCAGATGCTTTTTTTGTTGCTTTTGGTGAGCCAGAAAAAGTGGTTACAATTGTAGGTATTTTGAATTTGTGGGGAAGTGTTACTTGTACCTTTTTAGGCGTTTATGTTGCATATTATTTTATAATGGAGCGGCTAAAATCCCCGGTGTCACATAAACGGTTTAATATAATAGGCGTGAGTTTAGCTATAGTCATTGCTCCATTATTAACCCTTGGTGTGTATTCAAAAAGTTTATCTAATGTTTCTAGTTATGTAGAATGTGATGGTTTACGAGAATTATCAAGTCGTTACTCTAGTCGAACATATGCAGTATCTGATGAAGTATGTTTGACAGTGGTTGTTGATGAAAAACAATAAATTTTAGGCGCATATAACGAATAAGGATTAAGGTGTTGCGTAGCCAACACTAAATCCCGAGTGTTGAACAAGCC
>NZ_JBGOOI010000142.1:0-3244 GCF_041439605.1 Vibrio sp. 1F169
GCTGATCAGATCGTAGGTTCTTGATTTAGTTCCATTGAATTACGCAACAAAGCCGGGAAAATACCCAATGACGCAGATCCTTTCTTGCCATTAAGCGTATACCTGACTAGCCATTTTTTACGTCCATTTTTACCTACTAATATCTTGAAACCCGATAACTCAGAGCACGAATATTCAGCTTCTGTAGAACGCGAGTCTGGATCATTAGGGGGTAAACTGGCGATCTTAGTAGTTGTAAATTTAAAACGTTTCTCCATAAAAGAAATCACCTATATTTAATCCATACTAGGTTTTAATATATAATTAGCTTTTATTTAGAAACGGCCAAACCACAACTATAATCTATCGTTATAGTTGTGGTTTGCTAAATATTATAATTTACGACTTTAAATAACTACTGTTCCTGCACGGTAGGCGAAACAGGTAAATAATTATCATATAAATCATACCCACGTTTTCCGTCAGATATAATTTCTCTGATTCTCAGCTTGATCTTATCAAGTTCAAAAGTAAGTAGGTTGTATGAATTTCTAGTAGACTCAGCTCTACGTTCACGACTAACCCCCGTACTCCCGCCAGATACTATTAATATAGGAGATTTGGGGTCTTCATTTGCTAGGCTAAAACTATGGTATTGAGCAATTCTATTTTCATGCTGGTGGCCATGTAATGCCATATGTATACCAACATTAGCTGCTTTATCTAACAATTCAACCGCATCTAGAGTGAGAGATATCGCATTTCTATTTGGCATCTCAACTTGACTAATGGGCACTAAATGATGGTGAAGAGCCATCATTTTATAAGTCGGTTTACTCATATTTAAATTAGCCAAGTCGTCAAGTATGTCTAAACCTAGAGAACCAACATAACCATATTCTGTAAGTTTAGAGCTTGTTACTCTACATGAGTTCATTATTGATAAGAATAAATCTACATCACCCAATGAAACAATAATGTTATAATCTAATTGACTTTTCCAATGCTTCCCAGTTAATTCTTCGGAAAAAAGACGATAGTCACGCTCGTGCTCATATGTAACCTGAGTATTTCCAGCCAACTTATTTTCGTCTATGTTGCTATCACTCGGGTAGCGTTTCATATCATGGTTTCCAGGGAGAGTAATAATATTGCTTTTATCAACCCCAAGTCCGCTAGCTATCGAGTGAAGCTCACTTATAATTAAGTTTTTTGTACTATCTGACCAATCAGATCTTGTCGTAAAATCACCTGTAATAATGATTGCAGCAATATCTTTGTTTGCTTTTACTCGCTTTAAGTCAGTCAGAATACAATCACTAAGTGTCTTCGCTGTCCCTCTTTCCAAAACCTTATCTGAAACAACGAAACCGTGATCAAGTCCAAAATGTAAATCTGAAAGATGAAGTATTGACTTTCTATCTGAACCGCTGTTGCCGATTCTAGAAACTCTTACGCTAGAGCATCCATAGCTATCACGAAGTAATAGTGTATTTTCACCCACCTGCCTACCTAAATTAGGTTCATAATCAATGACATTGATTGAAGTCAACTGAAACCAAGCTTCAACTTTCTCACATTGGTGTCTATAGTATTCAGGGACCAAAGATATGTCGACGTCAACTTTCCTTTTCCTATACACTTTATTGAAAGATGCAGTGAAACAACGTTTAGTCGATGGATCAATTAGATAAACGTAATCAGATACCGTGTCATCACTCTCTAAACTGTTAAATAAGGACTCAAATCCGTCTTCATGTTCTTTCTTCCACCACCCCCACAACACTATTCCTTTTCTATTAATAATAGCTTTATGCTCGTCTATTGTGTCGATGTCGGGTGTAGTATCTCTGAACCGTAAGATTATGCTAGGTGCTGCCATTCCATTACTCGTTTATAAGGTTTATTCGGTATATTCCACTGTTGTAGCACTGTTAAAAAAGAGTCTGCTGCTGATGAAGGCACCTTATCAGATAACCCCAAATGAAAACGTAAGATCTCTAATGCATTCGCGCTACCAATTACTGTACCCACTTTGTTTTGAGAGCTCCACAGGTCGATAACTTCCCTTCCAATTGCTCTCCTACTAACGGAAGGCCAATACCATCCATTAGCTAATGGATGCATAATTATTTTTGCAGGTAGAACATCGTGATGGTTCACACGTAATGCAAGCTGATAGTCATCTATTACAAATCGGTGCCATAATTCGGTCTTAGTGATAGCTTTCGACAAAGGAGGGATTTCTTTAATTTTTATGACAAGTAAATCGCCAAAACGCCAGTCTTCGAGAACATTATCATCACTTACTTCACTTGCTCTCATTTCAAAAACAGGAGTTTCGTAACAAAAAAAATTAGATTTTATTTCAAAATCAGCCCAGCTAGTCAACCATTCAAATAAGTTTTTTCTTTCTTCGATGGCTTGTGGCCTTGTTAATTCCGGCCAGAGAGAAATATAAATTTTTGAACCAATCGCTAAGTGTTGCGCACTCCAACTGATCCAGCGAATAGTATTCTCTATATACCAAGGCGGATCTATGACAGCAGCATCAAAGCTCTTACATAGAGGTAAATCAACATCTACGTCTACTAACGAATGAAAATTAGACCAATGTAAAGGCTGTCGATCAACAAGAAAAACCCGATTATCCAATTCTTGATGTTTTCTTATTAAAGAAGGAACACCTAGTGATAGCACTGACTCATGATCATCAAATAATTGACTCAGTTTATCAACAGTTTCTCTCGTAAACCGCCAATCATAGTCTAAGGGGTGAGGATCTGGAGGCATAAAATGTGACATCTATATTCTTTAGTTTTTTATATGACATGCGCAACTTAAGGTAACATAACACATTGATAAGTTGCAATTTATATTAATTTTGATCTGCTTTTTAGAGCTACTTAGTCAGCGTTAAAAAACTGTCAACTGGCCAGCAACCCTTAAATTTATTTTTATTAAGGCTTCGTGTCCGCTTCATCACTCACAGCCCGACCGGACAGAGACCAGAGGCACACAGAAATTCAGCCTTGGGTATGCTGGCACGACAATTACGCACAGCTCATCAGCACAGGAGGTTCTTGGCAGCTAACTCGAACAGAAAATCTGCACAGAGAACAGGAGATAGACAGGAGGGAAGATTCCGGAGGGAGTTTTATCTGAATTCAGGCACAAAAAAACCAGCATTAAGCTGGCTTGGTAATTACCGACTTGAACCGGCACAACGCGAACGTCGAGGGATTTTAAATCCCTTGTGTCTACC
>NZ_JBGOOI010000143.1:0-3154 GCF_041439605.1 Vibrio sp. 1F169
AGCTCGGAAGGATCCTTCAACCGATCACTTTGGCTTTAACTGATCGGCATTAAACCACTTGGTTCGCTTTTTTATTTTTGTTGTTATTTGGCTGCTAGTGCAATTTACTTAATAAAGTGACTTCGGACTTGTTTAACACTCGGGATTTAACGTTGGCTAGGCAACGCTCAATCATTATTTGTTATACGCATATTGGATTAGTTTCGTGATAATTTAGACTTGGTTAGTAATATGAATTGTTCAGGGTCTATGTACCCTTTAAATATTGGAGGTTCTGTTGTGTATCCCCCCATCCAACGATCGGGACCAGTTTCGGGGTATTCCATACGTGACCCCATTCTTATTGAAAAATGTATATGGGCATTTACACCAATGCCAAAATCCTCTGAAGGGTCAGCTATATAACCAAGCAAATCCCCTTTTTTAATTGCCCCTTTTGAGACTAACCAGCTTTTTAATGACAGATGACCGTACAATGAATAAAGGTTTTCTTTTGGGTGATCAATAATCACAACGCCAGGGTAACCGTTCATATAACCAGAATAACTTACAACACCATCAGCAATAGCGTATACAGGCTCTCCAACTTCAGCAAAATAGTCTATAGCAGCATGATATAAATGAGGAAATCGAGAAGCAGTATTAAATGAGGCAAAACCCTGTAATTCTGAACGTGAATCCAGAGGAAATCTATATGGCTCTTTTAAATTTTCAGCAATCCCCTCTAATATCGGACGGACAAGATTAAGTTCTTCATCAACCAGCCGCTGTTTCGTGTCCGTGAGTACTTTTGAACCTAAAAATACTAAAGGCAAAATAGTAAGGGTAATGATTACAATAACTTTCTTTGATATTTCCATCGATTTCCCTTCCATTGACATCGAAGCGTATACGCTGCATTAAGGTGTGAGCGGCGCTTAGCTATACTTTGAGCAAAGCGAAAACGCCAAGCGTTGCGAATCACTCTCAAATGCTTGTTATACATCTGTGCGTTAAAAATCACAGCGCTTTTCAATTGATGGTATGTGTTTACTTCTAGACCTTCTATCAAGAACCAAATACTTACCATGGTTAATAAGGACTTCATATTGAATGTTCTTGCGGCCGCCACCAAGGTGTTTTTCTGGCCAACTCGGCCAAGACTTATATACGCGACCTGTGAACTTAAGCACTTCCCTATCAGCAAGTGGCTCCATATAAGAGCTAAAATCACGGTCTACAACAAAACCCAAAATTTCATTATCCAGCAAGAAGTCGTCACCCGCATTCTTTCCAATAATTTTCCATACCTGAGGCTCACTTGTTCCAAAATAATCGGTTGCCAATATAGAGAACGATTGAAAGCAGCCATTTTGTATTTCTTGTTTTCGGCTACAACTGTAAATCAAGAGAGTTATACATCCTAAAACACAAATCCATTTGTAAATCATATATCTATCAATCATTGGTTAGCGATGTATGACGCCCGCTTATGTGGTGAGCAACGCAATGCGGTGTACGGCAACTAGCATCGCGTTAAGCAGTGGTAAACGTTGACCACCAAACCTAAACAATCGTGCCGTAAACACTAAATTCAAAGCAATCCGAAAATGCCAAGCGTTGGGAATCCGTCTTAAACGTCGTTTTGTTAAAACTACGCTTTCCTAATTGGTTGACATATAAACCACAAAAAACAACACGCAAACGTTAATCCTGCGGCATTTAACTCGTTAAGTCCGAATTGATTGACGAAAAGGGAACTACCCGAAGCTGCAACAAAAAAGGTAGCATAATAATAGGCCTTGAAGAGCTTCAACTCATGACAACACTTTTTGCATTTTATTAGTTTGCCAGGGATGAATTTAAACTTATCCCTTACAGTCAAGGGCTCTGCGCAGTTTGGGCACTTGAACATATCCACTCCTAATTGGCATTGTAAATGCCAATAGGCTAATAGCAACTAGTTTACTATGCAAAACAGTAAGAATTTACTTCGAGGGAGTTCAAAAATGCCACGTAGCTATTTTTCCTAATTATGTCGCCTTTTAGCGTATGGAAGAACGACTCCACCTCCGCATTATCAGTGCAATGACCTGGAGGATTCATACTTGGGACAATTCCATTTTTTGATAATAAAGCTTGAACTTCATGTGCTCGATATTCAGAGCCTCTGTCGGTATGAAATAATAACCGCTCTTGTGGTTTTCGATTTCTAATTGCCATTCTCAACTAACTCATCGTTAGCTGTGTACTCTTCTTACTGCCAAGCGACCAACCGACGATTTTACGCGAGTAAAGGTCGATAACGACCGCTAAATACATCCAACGTTTACCTTGCTTTATATACGTGAGATCTCCAGACCATTGTTGATTAACTGCCGTTGGTTTTGGTGTGTCTTTTTTAATATTCTTAATCGATTGATAAAACCGATGTAGCTTGGCCATCCTTAGGTAAATCCGATAACTTCGCGCTCGTAGTCCTTGCTCTCTCATGATCCGAGCCACACGCTTGCGGTTGACCAAAACTCCTTGGCGCCTAAGCTCTGCATGAACCCTTGGACTACCTGAGAAAACACTTAAATTATTCGCTTCTTCAAAGCCTGCTCTTCTTGAGCATAGCGACTTGGCTCTCTACCAAGCCATGCGTAGTAACCCGACTTAGAAACAGATAGAACCCGGCACATCAATACTATGGAATAACGTGTTTTGTAATGGGCTATGAATCGGAATTTTGTCGATTTTCTTGGGCAACGAATCGTTGCCACTTTTTTAGCAAGTCATTCTCGAGCTTAAGTTGTTCGTTCTGACGTTCAAGCTCTGCAATCCGACTAGACTCAGTTTTCTGGCTCGGGATCTGAGTCCTTTTCTTACGTTTATCTTCCATAATAACCCCTTCTCTATAGTCCTTTCGCCATTTAGAAAGCATATAAGGGTGGATATCTAATGATAGCGCCACGCTTTTAACTGTAGCTCCTTCTCGAAGCGAAAGTCGGACAGCAGTTACCTTAAATTCCGTAAGATATTGTTGAGTTTTTTTACCTGATTTATAAGCTGGCATAAACACCTCCAATTACAATTGAAGGTGTCCATTAGATCGGGTCAACTACAGAATCCCTCTTAAATTGCTTGTTGAACGAAGCCGCTGCGCGGCAGAGTAAAGCGAGTGCAAGCCATA
>NZ_JBGOOI010000144.1:0-3136 GCF_041439605.1 Vibrio sp. 1F169
GCTGATCAGATCGTAGGTTCTTGATTTAGTTCCATTGAATTACGCAACAAAGCCCAGTTAGTCTTTTAAATGTATATGTACACTTAATTAAAACTATCTTAATGTTCACTTTAGGGTTCATTTCATGAAAATTGGCTATGTCCGTGTCAGTATTCAAGACCAAACGCTCGACGTTCAACTTGAACAGGTTAAAGCTATAGGTTATGAAAAATTCACCAAGAGCAAGCGAGGGGGGGGAATCCCCAGAGAGAGAACTGCTTAACCTGTTGCTGGACTTTGCGAGGGAAGGGGATGTTATTCACGTTACTAAAGTCGACCGTATTTTGATCGTAATACCATTGATGCTTTGCAAATTGCTGAGCAGCTAGCGAGAAAGAAAGCCGGTTTGGTCTTTCATTACTTGGGCGATTTGGATATTAACAGTGATGTGGGCAGAGCGCGCGCTCAGAAGGGAGGCACCTCTAAGACGCTCACCAACTCATTCAAGAGATTGCAAACCAAAGGCATGAATAAACTGAGCTCAGTAAAGAGTTAGGGTGTAGTCGGACGACTGTTTATAAGGTCTCGGGATAAAAGTGTAGGTGAATTTGTAAAAAATCGTATTTTGCAGGGCAGCAGGAAGATATATGTTAACTTCAAATTAAACCTTTACAAAAACGAGATAATGGATAATAATGTCATCGCTCTGTTGTTCAGAGTTATTAAATGAAACATCAAGTTGTAAAAGTAAAACCCTCAGAATTCCTCGTTATTGTTGTTTTCCTCAGTGTTTCCCTTAGCTTCATAGATACATTAAATAATTCCAGCTCTCAGCGCATCGCATTTTGCGATTAATTTTTATCTTATATAAGGGACACAATATGTCTAACAAAACAAATGGCGTAGTAAAATGGTTTAACGAAGAGAAAGGTTTTGGTTTTCTAACTCAAGACAACGGCGGTGCTGACGTATTCGTTCACTTCCGTGCTATCGCATCTGAAGGTTTCAAGACTCTTAAAGAAGGCCAACAAGTGTCTTTCGAAGTAGAGCAAGGCCAAAAAGGTCTTCAAGCTGCAAACGTTGTAGCTGCATAAGATTTTAAGTAGGCGCGAGCGGAGATACCGCTTGCGTCACTTCCCCCCATCTTAGAGTACTTATTTATAACTCCCCACGAAAATATCCAATATTCTCCCAATACTTTTTGTATTTGTCGTTACGTTTCTTATTTACTTCGTTTTTATAAATAAAATTATTAATATATCTCAATAGTAGTATCTCTAAAAGACTGCTAGCTTCGTTATATCTAACGAAAATAAATAAGGATCAACCATGTCTCGAACAACAGGCCGTAAACTTTTTTGGTTTCAACAACAAAAGAAAAAAACGATAAATAATAAATAGGAATAGTATGAAGATCACATTTAATTTATTTAAAGATAACCTCTCTTGGGGTGGGATTATTCACCAACTTAATGGTGATGTTTTAAGGCGCCACGTGTTAGTGAGCGGAAACGTGGATGATATGAATATTAAATTTTCATACTGCGAAACGACTTTAACAGGCAGCATTACTGATCAACATGATTGTGTACTTGGTGATTTTAGTATTTTGGCTTAAATCTAAAGCACAGGCTTGTAATTAAGCTTACTAATAATTGATTACACAGTTGTCCGACTGAACTCTAACTCTTTGTTGATTGTGTGCTTGATATCTTGCTCCGTAGGCTATTGACTACTTTGGTAAAGCGGCTTGTTAGGAAATCGGTCGACATGCATTCCTCGGCTCGTAATCGCCCCCTGATTTCATTGTAATACAGCAAGATGCGCTTCTTCATATTTCAGCGGAGGCGGAAATTGTGGTGTAAATGACTCTATATGCACCTATGTTTATAAACCCTAGCCCTTAAAGTGCTTTATCAAATACTTCGGGCGTAATGTTAATATACCAATCTAAATTTACTTTCTTGCGCCTGATTAGCCCTCGCTCCTCAATAATTTCACAAGATACGCGGAAGTTGTTTGGAGGGACCTCTCTCCTAAGAAGTTGGTTAATAGCATGGTTGACCACCGTAGACTTACCTTCTTTGACTCCCTTCACGAATCCCTTTGCCAAACAACTTAATATCTCTTTTTGGATTTGGCTGAGTCTTTGATTTCTCATTTCATATTTTTATTATTCCTTGTAGCAATGATTAAACTTTAAATTTGAGAAGGAGGGTATGTTGTTTGGGTATACCTTATTGTCACTAGTTGAAAATTGCACCTAACCATTAAATGTCATAATATAAATGACATACCTATTTAGATCATAACCTAAAAGTCACTTAATCAAAATTATGTACATATTTGGATACTTAAGAGCATCAACTATCGAACAAGATGCAGAAAGAGCAAAAAAGACCTTATCAGAATTTGTTGAACAAAAAGGACTTCGTATTGCTGCTTGGTATGTTGAGCAAGAATCTGGCGCTTCGTTGCAAAGACCTAAATTACTGCAATTATTAAGTGATGCTAAAAAAGGGGATTTGATCATGATTGAGCAGATTGATCGACTCTCTCGTCTAAATGAATCTAGTTGGTCTAAATTGAAAGAAATGCTGTACGAGAAGGAATTGAAAGTCATTAGCTTGGATTTACCAACTAGTCACATCGCCATGGCTCCTGAAATATCCGATGAGTTCACGAATTCGATGATTAAAGCGATCAATAACATGATGATGGATATGCTCGCGGCGATTTCTCGTAAAGATTACGAAGATCGACGTCGACGCCAAAAGGAAGGCATAGATAAAGCTAAGACAATGGGCAAGTATCGAGGAAGAAGGCCCGATTTAGAGTTGCACGAACAAATCTACAAACTTCGAGTTCTTAAGGAGATGAGCATCAATGAAACAGCTAAGTTTGTGGGAGTGTCACCACGAACGGTCGTTCGTGTCGTCAAAAGAATGAGAGTTGAGCGTAACGAGAGCTAGGCATGTCTCACATCAAGTTGGGCCGGAATCGAGCAATTTTATAGTAGAAAGCGAAGTGATAGCGCTATTCGTGAGGGTTGTCTTCGTAAAGCAGGAGCCTCGCCCTTAAACTAGCAAGGCTTTATACTTTCTCGGCTAATGAGAAAGTTGTGCTAGTTCGTCTTTATTCAATCCTGTGACATCCA
>NZ_JBGOOI010000145.1:0-3044 GCF_041439605.1 Vibrio sp. 1F169
AAGCAACGACAGAATCCTTCGGTATTTAGACCGTCAACCTCCCTCGGTAATCACAAAGTGCCAACTATGAAGATTCTGGACAGAAATGGCTTAGAGTTGATCTTCGAGCTGATTTGATCAACAACGCCACTCCTGATTAAAAAAATCTAAGGCGTAGTGCACCTTTCTATAGCTTGAATGCTCCCATCCTCGATTGGAGATTATGAGCTAGACTACTGATTTCCTGACACGCTATAGCGGTTTGTGAAGTGCCTTCTGCCATTTCTGAGGATGCTGAATTAATATGCTCCACACTTCGATTTAACTCTTCTGACACTGAGTTTTGCTCACTACATGCTGTTGCAATATGAGTACTCATCTGAGCAATATTCTCGACAGAGTGTTCAATCATATCAATTTGTTCTCCAGCCTCATTGACTTGGTCAACACATGTAGCGATACCACTCTGACACTCCCTGCTTGCCTCCCCCATTTTGATGGTTTTTTCTTGTAAGTCTTCAACAATATCGACAATCTGCGTTGTAGATTCTTGCGTTCGTTGAGCCAGAGAACGAACTTCATCAGCTACTACAGCAAAGCCTCTCCCTTGCTCTCCTGCTCTAGCAGCTTCTATTGCAGCATTCAAGGCTAATAGGTTCGTTTGTTCCGCAATCCCTCTAATAACATCAACAACAACATTAATGCTACTTGAACTATTTTCTAGATCACTTGCCAATTCATCTGTGTTTTGTATTGTTTTAGTGACCTTATCAATTTCTTGGATTGTTTTATTTAAAATCTCGGTTCCGTGCTTTGCAACTTCAGTTGCTGAGTTTGCTGAGGTAGCTCCACTTTCTGTATTCTGCGCTACCTCGTTAACTGCGGCCTGCATTTCTGTCATGGCCGATGCAACAGAACTCAACTCTAATTGTTGATTTTGCATTCCTGAAGCCGTTTGAGCTGATATTGCACTCACCTCTTCCACCGCTGCTGTTAATTGAATTGTAGAATCACTCACCTCTGAGACTAAAGAATGCAAATTATTTTGCATTGATACTAACTCTTTCAGCAAAGTACCAAGTTCATCTTCAGTTAACTCTCTTTCGTCAATTGTATTATTCAACTGACCTTTAGCTATCTGAGAAGCAAACCATAAAGCTCGATTAACCGGTTTACAAACTACTCGAGATAACAGAACTGACGAAAGAATTATCATACCGATAATGACTAAGGAACCAGCGGTGGCAGTAAGTTGAGTCGATTGAGATTCACTTTGTACTTCTACTTTTAGCTGATTTATAAGCTCATCATTTAAGCTAAGCGTATTGTCCAAGCTAGTAAGAGCTTTTGTATATGTAGTGAAACTAGATAAAACAACTTCATTTGCTTTTTTTGCCTTACCTTGTGCAAGTAAATAATTATATTGCTGCGTTTCAGAAATATAACTATTCCATGTATCTTTAAATACTTTAAAAGAACGCTTTTCTTGCTCACTCAGCGCTAGAGCTTCATACGATAAAATACCTTGTTGAACATTTTCCCTCCATTGTTCAAGCTCCTCTATCCATTCCGCGATTTTGGGATGCTTTGCATTTGACAGAAGCGAAAATTCATCTTTACGAACTTTTGTAATATCAACTTGAATACCTTTAAGCAAGGCAACCGATGGCAGGCTTTTATCAGTTAATATCGCTGTGTTTTTAGTCAGTGATAATAAACTCGACATCATCACTACAGAAACAACTGCAAAAACCAGAAATACGGCTAAGTAACTCAACCCAATTTTCTTTACTACACTTAAATCTTTAATACTCATCAATGAACCCACATTTATTCTAAAAATAACGCCATGACTAATGGCACATTACCTACCTTAACAACCGAGGAGTGAGAATAAAAATCGTTACGCCCTTATTCGTCGAGTGTAATATAGTCGAATATTGGCTAAATTAACATCAACTTAGCGTGAATTCGATACAGCAGTTCACTTTTAACTAGAATATGGTGGTATTTTCGTTAAAAAATAGAGTAAATACCTCAGTTGAATGAGGTTGTATAAAAAAACCATAATTTAGTGTCAATTGAGCAGCAGGGCGACCGCATGAGTGCCTAGTTTTTCACCGCCTGAGTAAAACCAGCACTTAATACTGCCTCTAGAATGGTTGTATTCATCATGCATCGCTTTTGCTTCCCAACAATGCTTAGCTTAGTTGGCTCTTCTCTGAGCATATTTAAGCTCATATGACGCAAGCAAGATAGATTCTCCGCTCCATGGTCTTTGTATATCTGGCACGCATCCTCATTCATACTGACATCAAGTACCCAATGCATTGACTCTATATCCCAATGCTCTCTAACTGCCATCGCAGCTTGCTCTGCGCTTAGCACTTTGGAGCTGATATAGTAACGATACTCTAGGTCGATTACTTTTCATTTCTCAATACGGAAGTTTTCAACCATTATAATGCTCTTCAAGTCTTTCCAACGAGAGAAGTTACCTTCCAGTTTTGTACTGTCAAAACTGCTGTTGCGGATCACAATAACCTATTAGCTTTCTTAGCACTTTGAGATAGGAGCCTAACCTGTGCTTTTTGTCCGATATAAAACATTGTTCTACGTTTTAGCCTCAATTAAACTGTTTTTATATACAGTAATTTTAGGCTTTATTATGTCTATCCGTAATTTAAAAGATGGTTCTACCAAACCTTGGCTCTGCGAATGTTACCCGAATGGGCGAACGGGGAAACGTGTTCGTAAAAAGTTTACGACTAGGGGAGAAGCAAAGGCTTTTGAGCTTCACACGATGAAGGAGATTGACGATAAGCCATGGATGGGAAGTAAACCCGATCACCGTAGAATGAGCGAACTGTTAGACGCTTGGTGGACCATACACGGTCATACGTTGAAATCGGGTAAACAAGCTCGGGAGCTAATAGCTAAGACAATTGAAGAATTAGGGAATCCAATTGCCTCCCACCTTAAAGAACGAGACTATTTAGACTATCGTGCAGGGCTTTGTTGCGTAATTAAATTTAAAGATAGAACAACCCCGTTTCGCGTATTTC
>NZ_JBGOOI010000146.1:0-2983 GCF_041439605.1 Vibrio sp. 1F169
CAAAGGTGACATTTCTATTTGGGAGAAAAGAGGACATTTTAAAATGGGATTGACAGTGATTGTTAGAGCAATTTAGTAATGTCCGGTTTAAGCCATTTTAAAATGTCCTCCTAAGCTTACCTATATTGGTCTGCTTAGGAGTTATCCGGATGCTTATTACTATGAGTGAAAAAGATATTCATCGATTCAAGGTTCTTACTGACGTACGTGAAAAACGACTACGCCAAGTTGACGCTGCTGTCATTTTGAATCGGTCTGCGCGTCATATCCGACGTTTGGTGAACAAACTGGTCTCTCTTGGCGCTCAAAGTCTTACACACTCAACCCGTGGACGCCCAAGTAATCGACGCTACTCAGAACATTTCAGAATTGAAATACTGAAACTTATCCGTGAGCATTACTCTGACTTCTCACCAACGTTCGCTCTGGAAAAACTGACTGAACGACACAATCTATCCGTCTCTAAAGAAACACTCCGTCAATGGATGATCACCGACGGACTGTGGCTTCCACATTCACAATGCAAACCTCGAGTCTATCAGCCTCGTTACCGTCGTGATTGCTTGGGTGAACTTATCCAAATTGACGGCTCCCATCATGACTGGTTTGAAGGCCGCAGCGACAAATGCTGCCTATTGGTGTTCATTGACGATGCGACTGGCCGCTTGATGAACCTAAGATTCAGCGAAACGGAATCCGCGTTTGACTACATGTTGGCGACGCGTGAATACCTCAATGAGCACGGT
Source organism: Vibrio sp. 1F169 (assembly GCF_041439605.1). Taxonomy (NCBI): domain Bacteria; kingdom Pseudomonadati; phylum Pseudomonadota; class Gammaproteobacteria; order Vibrionales; family Vibrionaceae; genus Vibrio; species Vibrio sp. 1F169. Next base: position 747 of record NZ_JBGOOI010000146.1, read on the forward strand.
AAACCCATCGCATTTTACAGCGACAAACACTCCATATTTCGAGTGAATCAGGAGAAACACAAACAAGTTGGCCAAACCCAATACGGGCGCGTGCTGAAAGAGCTGGCGATAGAACTCATAAGAGATACGCTTACAAGGCATCAACACCATCGAGCAAGCCAACGGATGGCTTCCCTACTTCGTCGCCGATTTTAACCATCGCTTTGCTAAGCCCGCTCAATACCCAAAAGGCATGACTTGCTGTCGAGAGATAGTCGATACGCCGAGGCTCAATTCACCCTCGATACGACGTCGTCGAATGGTGACCTATTTGGCCTCAGTCCATGAAAGCACTGGTTTAGGTTTAGTGGGATATTTAGATGGAAGTGATTTTTTCTTTTTCTCCATGTTGAACCCTCGTCTGCGTAGACCATCAGCCTATCAGAGGTGGCAAAAACGCTTTACTGTTTGCTCAGCAAAAACCGACGTAAATCTCGCTCCGCGCGCATCACAAACAAGATGTACACCTTGTCACCTTCTTGCTTGTAGAAAACTCGACATGGATTCACTACGACTTCGCGATAATTCAGGTGCTCGAGCTCTGGAGGCAGACGCCCAGACTCGGGAAAGTCGCTGAGGCGTTCAACTTTGTCGAAAATGTTTCGAACCAGCTGTTTGGCCGCGACTAAGTTTTCAAGGGCAATGTATTCCGCGATATCGTTAAGGTCCGATAACGCGGGCTCACTCCAAATCACTTCAGCCATTTTGACATCTTGTCTTTGGCTTCGTCATGACTCAGCGCCTTGCCTTCAGAAATGGCGCGCTCACCGCGGGCGATCCCTTCGAGGATAGCCAAGCGATTTTGCATAAACTGATAGTCATCGACGTCAACCAAATACGCAGAAGGTTTGCCATGCTCGGTGATCAACACAGGCTCTTTAGTGTCGTGCAGGTCGGCAAGGATTTTGGTCGCTTGACGCTTAAGGGAAGTAACGAGCTCGACTTTCATGAGAATGACCCCAACAGAAAAATAACAAAGTGATACTATTGTATCACTTTTAACCTTAAAAGTTTAGCGTAGAAAAGGCTAAGTATCGATCTTAAACGATTCGATTGTTATTTCATTCTTCGTAACTATTTAACTGTTTTTTTGCTGCTCTATTAAATGCCATTCTGGAAGATTGGTAAGTCGCGAGTTTTGTTAGATAATCTTCATCTATTGCAATACGGTAGGACTTAGGAATAGCAATAGTTGCATTCCAAAAGGCTATACTTGTCTCTGAAAGTTCAACATCACCAAGCAATATGATTTTTTGATTACTATTCGTAAAACGGTCATTTGCTTCACGTGCGTATTGTTGAATTTCTGGTGATGAAGAAGTTAGATATTCACTCTCCTTTCTAACATACTCGTGAGAGGAACTCATAAAATCAATACAAGCATCTCGTAACTGCTCATATTTCTGACGCTTCAATTCTGCTTCTCGAATACGCTTGCTTTCTTTTACTAGCCTTTGGTCTTTTTCAAACTGTTGAGTAATTTGATATTTTCTATCTTGAATTTGATTATGTCGCGCCCAAACAGCACTGATTCCACCGGCAAGAAGTGGACCTGCGACAGCCCATACCCTTAAAATGTAATCCCAACTAGTAAATGCAGTATCAAAACTATCCTTCGGCATGTAGCCTCCTATAATCTAACACGGATCTAAAGTACAAAATGTTAAGTCATACAGTCTAAACAGTGAAACCAACACAAGGATAAAAGTCCCGTGCATTGGGAGAATTAACTTAAGTACTTTTAGCTTTATGCTGCCCGAGAGTCCAACGTTGCTCTTACTATCTTCATATCAGTTTCAGCTTTGTTTCGATCGCGAATCTGTCCATTGTTTTGCATAACAAGAATAAGACGGTTGATTTGTTCATCATCAAAAGTTTTTAAGTTAGGCTGTATCAAGTCACTAAAATAACTATCAGCCATGTTAAAACTCCAGACTTTAGAAAACCCATCAATAGCGATGTCATTACATGCGTACAACCAGCTAGGTGAGCTTGATATGTTTTTCATATTTTTCAATACATTAGCTCGATATGTGTCGGAAGTATTGCCATCTAATATTATAAGCTTCGGTAGTTCTTTTATTACATTTTTATTGACATACCAGTCATTTGAGTTGAAACGTTGAACAGCATTTCTTTTTGCTTGCGGTGTTTTTCAAGGTAGTTGTCATCATTTGCTTGCTTATTAAGCAGCTTCT
>NZ_JBGOOI010000147.1:0-1399 GCF_041439605.1 Vibrio sp. 1F169
CCTCACGCCCAAAGCCCACGCGGCTTAACCCTTGTTGGGTGATTTTTTGCGCTAAAGGGTTGATGGGGGCGGTTTGAGTGGTTGGTGGAAGAGAGGGGGTGTTGGTAATGACATCTAACAGTTGATTGCTGTTGGAGACTTGCTCACGCTGCTCATTCATACGCGTTTCGTATTCATCGGCCAGCAATGGATCTAATGGAAAGCCTTCCAAAAAGACAATATTGACGATGGCACCAGGATTGACTTCCACTATCGGATGATAGAGTTCGGCCAGTTTGATGTAGTAGTCCGCCAATTTGCTGCCAACGCTCTCCGTGGCGCCGCCAAGCAGATTCAAGCCAATTTTATCGCTGTTGATGCTTTGACTTGGGCCGAGCGCCGTCGGTGTCGTGGTTTGTGCCAGCGCTTTACCTGCATCCCCTACGCCTTGCAAGATCCCCGCAATGCCGGCCATTTGAACGATCTTACCGTTTTTCAAAATGGTGGTACCGCGAATACCATTGCGACCAAAGTTAAACACGGTCGCATTGACGGGGATATCGAGAATATCGCCATTGGGTTGTATGCAGCTCATTCTACTGGTGCGAGCGACGCCGCGGCTGGATGAGATCTCACCGTAGACGGCGCCGGTGATCGTGCAATCCTTCAATTTAGAGGCCTGACCGTTGGGTAAGACCCCCTGATTGACTGTCTGAAAGACAATCGGTGAGGTATCCCCTTGTCCAGAGACGCCCCCATTAGCATCAGCGCCGCCGGTAATTACGGCGGTCACAAAGGTGCCGGTTGGCACGTAGTTATCGGTCGTGCGACGGGATTGTTTCTCCTCGACACTGGCTTGCCAGTGAAATTCAAAGCTATCAAAGGCATCACCACTAAAGGCCACATCATCTTGCTCTTGGTACTGGAACTCATTCACCTTGGCGTTATCCATGTTGCTATTAATGGCCGGTCTTGGGGGCAGTTTGTATTGGCCAAAGGTGTCTCCTTGGTTGGTCTCGATGCCGTGTTGAGTCGAAGGATCGCCTGCCTTGAGGGTTGAGGCTAATTGCGTCTCAAGCTGCGCCTTGAGCGCGTCAACTTCATCGAGCTTTTGTTGCATCTGCTGCTCAAGCTCTGTCAGTTGCGATTTTGTATCGCGCTCATTGGCCTTTTTAATGTTCTCTAACTCAGAGGTTAAGCTTTGTCCAAAGCGACTTAATGTGCCTTCAAACCGCGCTAAGCTTTGTTCTATTTGGTTGATTTTGTCTTGTTGAAACGTCAGGGCGGACTGGTTGTCTTTGTCGGTAAAATCATCGGTGACGACAGCGCCAAATCCGACATCTTGAATGCCCTTGCTTGGCGCTTGGGGAGACAGTGTTAACCGCCAAACAACAAAAGCCAGGGCGGTCAATATCAGCAA
>NZ_JBGOOI010000147.1:1498-2919 GCF_041439605.1 Vibrio sp. 1F169
CGCGGAATAGCTGTAGAACTGCGCGGTGGTCAGCGCCATGTCACTGCGGCTTTGATTTTTGAGCTGATAAACCACCCCAGAATAATGACGGCCCACGAAGACCGTTTGAGGGATGATGGCCAGCGACGCTTCATCTTTGGGTAAGGTTTTGGGGTCAACGTCGTGACGTTTAAAACCAGCAATGGGAGCGCCATCATGGACAAAACGTATCATGGCTTTGGTGAGCGCTGTCATGGCGGCGGGATAATCCGCCGCCTGCTCAATCGGGCTTTGCTGCTCTTTGTAATTTTGCGACCAAACAAACTCCGTGACCAAAGATGGTGTAGCTTTGGGGGTAATAAACAGCGCAAACAATCGCCCTTTCTCTGTCGTCAGGTGCGCGGTAAACGGTAAGGGAAGGTTAATTTTTAAGGTGATGGAGCCGGAAGCGTCTTTTTGGTTGCCCGTTGAGGTGCAAAACCCTTTCGGGCAGACGATCGAAATAATACGGTCATTGTTGACCAGTAAACGGTTCACGTTAATGGAAGAGAGTGACAAGGGGATCGTGTCGCCTTCGTCAAACTCATAGCTCACCATGGCGGCATTTTCAGCCAGGGCAAAAGAGGGGATGAAAAAGACCACCCAAAGCGCGATGGATAAAAAATAAGGGTGCCATTGCTGCGATGGGGTGAATGATTGCTCATAAAGATTCATCGGTGTTGACCTCGACTTCTTCAATGGAGAGTAAACCTATGACGCCTTGGTCATAGCTAAAGTTGACTTGATACCACTTCATCTCCGGATCTAGTGCGCGTTGGCCTACGTGCTTTTGGAGTTTCCCGTAGAGTTGTACTTGGAGAGTGTCGAGAGAAATTCGGACCAACTCGACAGAAAATTGGCTGCTGATGTTATCTTTTTTAACCACCGTGGCTTCTCGAAGCAGCTTAGGTTGAACGTTGTACCAGCTTGTCTCGTCTAAATATTCAAGTAACTGACCAAACTGACGTCCAACGCTTGCCGGCGTGATGTTGAGTTTCAGGTAGAGAAGATAATCCGCCATTTGCTCAAGATAAGGTTCATCGACCGCGCCATCCGAAACCGTAAAGGCTTGAGAGAGGGTGGGCGGGACTAGGGTTCGGCTTTGATGGGTAAGGGCTTGATAACTGGTGTAACCCAACACCAGGTTAGTGATAAGCATAACAAGAAAGCCTGCACTCAAAAAAAGATTGAGGAGGCTTTTGACGGCCAGCTTATCCCGTTTAACAAACGGATCCATGATGAAGGGTCTCCTTAGAAAATCCAGTAACGACGACAGGCTGAGGGGGTACGCTTAAAGAGGGTGGGATGGACAAAGGAAGCCCCCCACCAATAAAGTGACAAGGTAACTATGTTGTCACCGTATTGCGCTTTGATGTAACGTAATCCCCCAAACCAAGCCAGCG
>NZ_JBGOOI010000148.1:0-2742 GCF_041439605.1 Vibrio sp. 1F169
CCCAGCCAAATATCCGTTCAGGTTCAAGCAATAATGCTTATCCGAACGGCATTAACTCTTCGGAGTGGGCTTTTTTATGTCTGTCATCTGGTGTCGGTAAATGGTGAAAATCTGGTAATGGCTAAATGATGAAAATTTGGAATAGGTTACAATCTTGTGTTTCGTTGTTGATTGTTTGCTCACGGTGGTAAGTTGTCGCTACACGAGAATTTAAGGCGTTGGGTATATGGAAATCACTCTAGAAATATTGGCTATCTTGTTTGTTGTTGCAACGGCGGCAGGCTTTATTGATGCAATGGCTGGCGGCGGTGGATTGTTGACTCTACCTGCATTGCTAGCGGCCGGAGTGCCACCAACGCAAGCACTGGCAACCAACAAACTTCAAAGCTCATTTGGCAGCTTCTCTGCCAGTTGGTATTTCGTTCGCAACGGTATCGTTAGTATTAAAGAGATGCGCCTCGCGATCTTTTGTACTTTTATTGGCTCTGCAATTGGCGCCGAGTTAGTCCAGCACATTGATGCGAGTTTACTGACTAGCGTGATACCGCTGCTGCTTATCGCTATCTCTCTTTATTTCCTGTTAGCACCCCAAACTAGAGCGTCTGAAGGAAAGCAGAAGATCTCTGAGGCGATGTTTGCTTTGTGTATTGGTGGCGGTGTTGGCTTCTACGATGGCTTTTTTGGCCCAGGAACAGGTTCTATTTTCACCGTTTGTTTTGTCGCTATCGGCCATTTCTCTTTAGTGGATGCAACGGCACGTACTAAGGTTCTTAACTTCACATCGAATATAGCCGCATTGATCTTCTTTATTTTGGCTGGCTTGCCAATTTGGGAGTTGGGATTAGTGATGGCAGTTGGTGGCTTTATGGGCGCTCAACTTGGCGCTAAAGTAGTGGTGACAAAAGGGCAGAAATGGATTCGCCCTCTTGTGATCGTGATGTCGATGTTAATGGCGTCTAAACTGCTTTGGGAACAGCATCAACAATGGATTCTATCAGTATTTTAACCCGTGGAGACTGATAGCTATTTGGCCTTACACAGATATGAATCGGTCTAATCAATCCTTGCAATTCGGGAAAGCTAAACAGGTATTGAGGCTCAATATTGAGTGTCTTTACGATAGAGAGCGGGATCAAAGCCGGCCCCGTTCCTCCCAACGCTAGCTGGGCTGCTGCGGTGTAGGCATCCATCTCCATCAAGGGTTTGATGCCGAACTTTTCAAGCACAGATAACTGGTACGAGTTTGCTGGATTGGTCATATCGTTAGTGATGACCATTGGAGGAAGCTCCGTTAACGGCGACTTACTTACTATGTAAAACGGCTCATCAAACAGGTGGAATGTCATCAACCCATGATGCGGCGGCAATAAGCCAGCACACAACCCCAAAGTCGCCTTGCCCGATTGCACTCGCTCTATGATTCTCGGTGTGTGGTTGGTGGTAATGGTGATGTACTTATCTTGCTGGATAAATTGGCCCATCATTTCACCTAAATAACCGGCTATCAGAGACTTAGAGCTATCTAAAGTAATGAGAGTGGTATCTTCCAACTCTTGCTGTTCATAAATAAGCCCTCTAAGTTCATTGAATGCGGGGCCAATACTCTCGATGAGTGCGATCGCATCCGGCGTCAGTTTTATCTGTCTGCCACTCGGTTCTATGAGTTTCTTACCTAACTTCTTTTCTAAATTAGCAATCCGTTTGCTGACCGCTGATTGGCTGATATAAAGCAAACTGCCGGTGCGGCTCATGGTCTTTGCTTTGCTCAACACCAATAGAGTTTCGATTCCTTCGAGTAACATTGAGTGATATTCATGAAAGTTGGGAATGATTGAACCAAGTTACCTTAAACGCCATTCATTCTCTAGTCTGAGCTCATAGATATTAAATAAGCTAGGTTCTTTTAACTAGGCTCGCGATGCGTTGCCCAAAATAGAAAGCGGTTTTAAGATCATTACTATGGATGTGATTATTGGTGCTCTCAGCCGTCTGATCATCACTGGCGACCAAACCAATACTAGAACCGGTGCGATTCAAACCTAAGTCATCGATATGCTTTGAGATATCAAGCCCTGCCCAAACCATGCCATGCTGACAAGCCAGAGTGAAAAAACTTAACAAGGTTTGTTGTTGCTCACCGTTCAGGCTACCACCAGTAGTGAAACCTGCAGCGAGCTTATTTCGCCATGCTTTTTTACAGTAGGTATCACTGCTCGCATCCATAAAGCTTTTAAACTGTGCGGCTGGTGACCCCATGTAAGTTGGAGCACCAAAGATAATCGCATCACAGCTGTCTAATGCGTTGAGCTTGTCGTCATTGTCATACCTTCCTTCGACTATTTCAGACGAGAGGACTTCAATGAGCAGTGCTGAGTCAGGTTGTTGAGTGTTAATACCTTCAGCGATTGTCTCAGCGACTTGCTTGGTCGCTCCATTCTTAGAGAAGAAAACAATGCCTACTTTATTGATACTCATCTTGAACTCCCTTTTACCAATGTTAGTAAATAAATTAGTTTATAAAGTTATTTGTTTATTAATATAGCCTGTGAATTGGATAAGTAAACAAAAAAGATTACTAACATAGTAATGAATGAGCTAACTAGAGTGTTAGGAAAGGAGGGGATCTTTGAATAATAGAAATAGAGGGGATAAGTGATTTGAAAGCGAATTAAAAAAGGCTCCTTTGCGGAGTAATGCCGTTCACTTAAGAGTGAACGGCATTTTTGTTCTTAGCATACCGTT
>NZ_JBGOOI010000149.1:0-2727 GCF_041439605.1 Vibrio sp. 1F169
CTTTGAAAAGCGAAATGTCGCTTAGCTAAGTGTCCAGTCTGACTGGAGCAGATCATGAATCTTACTTAGACTGTTGAGCTTTACTTTTACGGTATTCACTTGGGGTCATTCCCACGACTCTTGAAAACTCACGATTAAAGTTAGACTTGGTCTGAAAACCAGAATTCATGAATATTTGCGTAATAGTATCTTGTGACAAATCCAAGGAGTGCTTGGCATGTTCTATGCGATACCCATTTATGATCTTAGAAATATTCTTTTCGTGTACCTGATTAACTGCAATTGAAATTTGTTTTGCTGGTATGCCTAACTTTCGTGTCAGTTTTGAAAGGGTTAGCTCAGGGTCTAAGTAAAGTCTGTCTTGTCGGATTTTGGAGTCTAACAGAGAAGTGATCTCGTGAGCCCTCTCACTGGTCATTACCTGGGAACTGCTTGTCTCGTCATTGTGACTGATTTGTTTAGATTTTAACTCATCTGAAACAGGCGTATTAATACCCACGACAACTACAGCTATCGATAACACGGGTAGAAGAATCAAATGTGCCGCAGTAATGATGTACAGTGAAAATCCACCTTGATTAAAAGTAAAATCTAACGACATGAGCGTGTCTACACACGCTGAAAATATCAGCATCCATCCCGCAATATTCTCCGCTTTCTTTACTCCTTCCCAATTCCCTAACGAGACATTAATCAGTGCTGTTTCTCTTGACGAAAAGCGAATTAGTGCCACTCCATAGCAAGCGTAAATTAAAGTAAGTAGTACATCTAATGAAAGTGCCAACCAAGGTTGAGATACAGCGCTAATTACGACGAATAATGGCGCAACAAAATGCTTAATAGGCAAGGTGCCTAAATCACGATTGGCATGTGCAAACGCATACCACGCAGCAACAGGAATTATGGAGGCCAGAATAGGTTGCGCGATGCTGAAAATGCTAAATCCAAATGTCCAGCGTAAACCAACCATTGCGGTCGTCATAGCACATAATCCTAAAAACATGCTAGCGACTTTACCCTGCTGGGAAAGCTTGGCATAAAGTGATATCGCTAGTAGTCCAAGTAACATGGAAACAACGAACGGGACGGGTATCGCAAGCATAGCAAGTCCTAGATGGATAAATGAGTTCTCACTTTCAGTGAATATCAAGGATAACTCTATGAAATACAATTGAAAACGCAATATAGACCAAAACAGGTTTAAGAACGACCTAAAACCTGTTTTGAGACGTACACACCACTTGTTCCGAGGCAAAATATCACCATCAGTCAAATATTGAGGTGGCATTTATGAAATACTATTTTTTAGCTTGGAAGCGAAGTTTAGACTTTTCTGGTTGTTCGTCCCGCAAAGAATGTTGGATGTTTCTTTTAGTACACACATTAGTAGCGATGGGATGCATTGCGGCAGATATTGCTATGAATATGACAACATGGTTCGACACGATTTATAGCGTTGTAAGTTTCATCCCTATGCTTTCAGTAATTGTTCGTAGACTGCACGATATCAACAAATCTAGTTATTGGGTACTGGTCTTTTTCATACCGATAGTAGGACCGTTTTGGTTAATATATTTGTTAGCTCAATCGACCAATACTAACTTCGACGTGGAGGCTTCAGCATGAAAAAAGTAGCCATTCTACATTTGTTTTTATCGGTCTTTGTTTCAACATCTAGCTGGGCCGAAACTATATCTCCCACAGGTGGTTTTGGAACTCTGTCTGTCGACAACATGACTCAAGGACAACTCCTTTGGCTTAACGGTCGAATAGGAGATGCAATCTACTCATTTACTCTTCAAGATGGAAAGGAGTGCACTTTAAAGGTACCAGTTGCTGTCGGTCGTATCTCTGAGCCAGATTTTGGTATCAGTGAAACTGAAGGTCTAGCCATCGTCGTTATGAGCCAACGCCTCAATGACGCTCTTCTTCAAGGAAAGCGAATAAATAGTGAAGAATGGCGTTTCACCACTAAAGCGTATGATGAAAATATCGACGGGTTGATTATCAATGGAATTAGCTTTGAGGAGGGCTTCGTTTTAAACTCGAAGCGAAAATGGATTTCTTGGTTTCTAAGAGATGAGCAAAACGTTGTTTGTCATTCATCTAAATCGAGTGACTTAATAGGAGAGCCTTTCTCGAGTCAATGAAGGAAATGGGGTCATTGCCACACATTATTTTTTGTAAATCAAAACTAGCTAATTATCTGTGACGTGTTTGGAAGCGTAACAAACTTCGGGGCATTTCTGAGGTAGAATGTACCACGGGTAAAAATTCAGCCTGTGAAGGTTTTGGACAATTATCATTTGAAGAAAATGCTCTAATCGCTGTTATCACCAAGCGACTTTGTCGTTTTTAAGAGCAAAAACGCCTCACATCTGAGGCGTTTCACAGTTAATATATAAACTGAGGATTTATTTGAGTTTTATATGTTTGTTGGTCTATCAGTAATTCTTCACCTTAAATGTAAGGCTGAGTATTGTTGGCATTTTGAACGTCTTATTTTTGTGATAATTGCGGGGAACCCCCCCCCCTTTTTTTTTATTTAGCAATTCACTACCTTAAAAACTATGGTGGACTTGGGCGTTACCCTTTGGGCAAGGCTTTTTGCTTGTATCTTTCACCTATGGCCTAAGAGTGGCATCACCCTGATGAGTCACTGCGTGCCGCCTCAGAATGTGCCTCTCTACAGTCCCTATCTAAAAGGATATCGCTGCAATCCTGAAC
>NZ_JBGOOI010000150.1:0-2420 GCF_041439605.1 Vibrio sp. 1F169
TCACCATGAGTGCTGTCGTGATAGCTAAATCACTGAACCGACGCGGCCTCCCGCGATTATTCTGTTTGCTTTGCGCCCAGCCGCTTATCGCCTCTTCGTCAATCCAAAAGGTCAGAGAGCCACGGTTAATGAGTGATTGATTGTATTGCTTCCAGTTGGTTGTTTTATAACGAGGTTTAGGCATAGGGCTACGAGAGGGAGTGAATGTAGCTGATCAGATCGTAGGTTTTAGGTTTAGTTCCAATGAATTACGCAACAAAGCCTTCCATTCATAATCATTGGCAGGAAGGCCTTCGCTAAGGTCTGAGTCGAAATATCGAGTAAAAATGCAAATGTTTTTTTCATTCCCCTGTGTTTCGATTGTCAGTTTTGTCTTTATTTTCAAAATTATATACAATAGGACTAGCGAGCGTGACTGCAAAATCGTGGTTATAGGATAGTTAGAAAATATGATAATGAATTTAATCTATGGTCTAATTTCATTGTAAATGTAAGAAGTCACGCTGTCTTTGAAAGTTGACCAACTAAAACAGCATGACTGGGGGTTCTTTGTTTAGGAATGAATACTAATTCCTGAATACAGCTCGCTCATCGTTAAAGAATCAAAAAACAACGTAAAAAATCACGTTCTTTCCCTATGAATAATATTTAATTTTCGAAAACACACCTAAATACGAACACTCTTCAGAAACTCCACAGAAAAAATTAAATCATACACCAACCAAGCCATTCAAATCGGACCAAAACAATGGGCATTTAGGACTTAACATCTTATTTATTAGAATCTTAAATAATAACAAATAGAATACAACACATCGGATTTGTTATTTATAAATATCAAATTACTATCTCGCCGCTCAATAATTTCTAACCAAAAAATAAACAATAAAAAGGTATTAACATGTCTATAACTTTTCAAGGTAACCCCGTTTCAATCTCAGGTCTATTTCCTAAACCTAATCAAGTAGCACCAAGTTTTACTCTCTGCGACAAAGAATTAAATAGCCTAACCTTAGAAAGCCTAAAAGGGAAAAATGTCTTATTAAATATTTTCCCTAGCATTGACACCCCAGTTTGTGCTGCAAGCGTTCGTACATTTAACGAGAAAGCCGCTAATTTAAACAATACAATCGTATTATGTGTTTCTGCTGATCTACCCTTTGCTATGAATCGTTTTTGTGGTGCAGAAGGCATTGATAATGTAACAACCGCTTCTTTCTTCAGAGAGTCATCATTCACTGAAAACTACGGTGTAAACTTAAATGAAGGTGCGCTTGAAGGATTAGCTGCGAGAGCTGTTATCGTTATCGGTCAAGATGGTATAGTCAAACATAGCGAATTGGTTTCTGAAATTACTACTGAACCAAACTATGAATCTGCGCTAGCGGTTTTATCATAATCATGCGTAAACTACTTATTGTTGCTGCCACCCTTTATTCAATAAACGCCTTCGCAAAGTTTGAAACTACTGAAGACGATGCTGGATTTGGAGAGACACAAGTCGTCACACTTGATAACACCACAAAGTTTGATCTGATTGGTACACCATTAGAAGTAGGCGATTTATTGCCTTCGGCTAAGATGTTGACTTCAGATTTAGAAAGCTATGATACTAGTGCGCAAAGTAAATCGATCAAAATTTATAGCATATTGACATCTGTTGATACACCTGTTTGTGTTCAACAAGCTATTGAGCTTTCTCAATACATAGAAAGCAACCATCACAAACTTCAAGACATTGAATTTTATGCAGTCAGTGCGGATACTCCTTTTACTCAACAGCGGTTCATTAGAGAGCATTCTCTTGACGGAGCGACATATCTTTCTGACTCTTCGGAACATAAGTTTGGCCTCAATACAGGAACTCAAATTAAGCAGTTAGGCTTACTTAGTCGAAGTATTATTGTAGTGGGTATGAATAACCAAGTCATTTATACCCAAAGAGTACCTGAACTTACAACTATCCCTAGTTTAGAACGAGCAGTGAAAGTTGCGTTAGAAAACCGCTAGACTCCGGAAATATATAAGGGGCATTAGCCTCTTATATATTAACCTAATTCCAATTATATAAATAACAATCAATAATGAAAACCATAAAAAAACAAAATATATTTATAGGGTTGTTAATCCTGGTATCATTAGGTGCTCTTAAACTAAAAGAATCATCTATATTAGAAGCATTAGTAGAAGAAATTTTAATTGAAAATTATATAATAAAATCAAAATACAACATGGCACTCCATCATTTCATTAAATAATATCAACTTAGTTACAACTGCCTCTCTCCAATAGTACACCGATGCAATCCCATAGATTAGTCAAGTAGAGTCGATATCATTATACATACGAACTCACAAGAGGAAGGCGGCTTTGTTGCGTAATTAAATTTAAAGATAGAACAACCCCGTTTCGCGTATTTC
>NZ_JBGOOI010000151.1:0-2239 GCF_041439605.1 Vibrio sp. 1F169
GCTGATCAGATCGTAGGTTCTGGATTTAGTTCCACTGAATTACGCAACAAAGCCCATAAATTGAGCCATAAATCACCTTTCCATTATGAATTTATATGTATAATGATAAACTTAATCATCAAGGTTATAAGTGATTAATTTAAGGTGCCAACAAAGTACCATCATATTAATTTTAAAACTAAAAAATATTTAGGAGTATTATGAAACGTTTGAATTTAATAGGAATTTTAGTAACATCAGTTTTAATATCTAGATCAGTTTTAGCTAGCGATACACTGCAAGAAGGTATAAACATTCCCGTTGGTGAATCAATACATATAATGAGTGATATGGTTGATAATTCAGACTTGGTTTATATAAATGCAAAGTATTGGTTAGAATCAGGAATTTATTCAAATGGCATTGAAAATGCAATTGATTTAATTGTAAATAATGGTTATCGTTATCTGGTTGATTTTAGTGAAATAGAAGGAAATAAAGAAAAAATAAAGGCAAAACATGTCTTTAGAAAGGTATTTGGTATTTCATTGGAATCTGATTATATTGCAATAACTGAACATAACCATAACGTTATGTTTACAGAGATCAAGGATAGATATGACACAAATATCCCAATTTTGAGTAAACCTGCACCAAAAAGGCAAAAACGTTCAACATCAAACACCCCAGTAGTACACTCACCGGTACCGAGTATTTCTAGATATTATAATGCGACTAAACAAATTACTGATTCTGAATGTGATATCACTTGGAACACCCAATTAGGAGATAGATCGCGGCATCTTTGTAAAAATGCTAACATTTCGCTTGTTTATAAGATAAACATGCAACGCTCCCTTGCGTTCGGAACAATCGGCTCAGCAACGCCTGATGCTAAAATAGTAAGAGTTGGCATTGATGATTCAACCACTGGCGCAGGGATTAGTCTAAACCCTGAAATATATTCGATGTACTTAGCCTCAAGAGGCATTGTTTGGCCAAGTGGTGGGATTGAATCTGAATGGGTGTCATCCGCAATAGCACAAAACTATACGTTTGAAATGATGGCATCAAATAATAAAACAAGTATTTTAAGAACCATTCCAGCAACAAATTTAAATGTAAATTATGATAAGAAGGAAGTATCAACTTTTCAATTTGGTATTGGAGGTGATGTTGGTGCAGATAAAACATCACCCAAAATTAGTCTAAATGCCAACGCGTCATGGACAGAATCCAAGTGGTTATCATATAAAACATTTGATTATGCGGTAACGAAATCGTCAAAAAGCCCTCAACATGTATCTTTCAAATGGTCTAGAGAGCAATATAATTCACCACATGCGATACAAAAAGATGAATCGCCATATGGAGTAACAGTCAGAAAAAATTATTTTGGGAGGTTACACTTAATCAATCCAATAGGGTACGCAAACTTCACACCCAAAATGGAAGTAATCTATTATTCTGAACCTGCGACCACAGGGACAACAGACATTAGTATATCCTCATCGGTTGGAATTACTGGGTATCGTTATTATTCAGAAATCCCATCTTGGGAAGTCCTAAGATATTATTATCCTAATGAAAAAGACTTTAAAATTAAAAATGTAAAAAAAGATATTAAATTCACTGTTGATTGGGATAATCCTGTATTTATTGGCGGAAAGCCGGTTAATTTACAATTGGGTAAATTTAACAATAAATGTGTAAGTGTTAATAAAAACCTCAGTGTTAATTCTGATACTTGTAATATATCCGAACTAAAGCAGTCATTTATTTTCGATACACTTAATCGATATCAGAGTACAAGCCAACCAGGTATGTGCTTGGATGCTAGTAACATTAAAAAAGTCAGCCCTTGCAGTTTAAAGCGAACACAAAGATGGAAATGGATAGATGACAAAGATGAACTAGAGAATTCATTTACTGGAAGTAGCCTTGGTTATACTGTAAATGAAGGAGAAATTAAATTAATTCCGAAAGAGAAAAAAGCTGAGGATAATATCAACTCAGTTTCAATGTTCTCGTCATACACGGATATATTTAATATGTGACATTTTTTCCCTTGAGAGTAATAACTCAAGGTTATTAAACTTACGAGTACTAAAATACGGTTCTGTCGCAAATCTAGTTAGAGGTGTGACAGGCCAACCGGCTTTGTTGCGTAATTCAATGGAACTAAATCCAGAACCTACGCTCTGCTCAGCTACATTCACTCCCTCTCGTAGCCCTATGCCTAAACCTCGTTATAAAACAA
>NZ_JBGOOI010000152.1:0-2148 GCF_041439605.1 Vibrio sp. 1F169
GCTGATCAGATCGTAGGTTCTTGATTTAGTTCCATTGAATTACGCAACAAAGCCCTTAATATCCGCTCGCTTCGGGCGTTCTCTCGTGAATTAACACTTGAGGAACTTGAAGAAGCACTTAAGAAGTTAACGACCGTCTTTCTTAAACGCCAAGAAACAAAATTCGCTGAAATCGTAAATCACATCAAGGTTGATGTTGAAGCTCTCATAGAAGCTCTATCAGGAAAATCAAAAAAGAACACAAAAGGTAAACGTAAGCCTCGCCCTGCTAAATATAGATACACCGACGGGAACGGCAGAGCACAAACATGGACTGGTCAAAGTCGCACCCCTTCCATAATTCAAGAACAGCTTGATGCTGGTAAATCACTTGATGATTTCTTGATCGCGAAATAGTCGCTTCTTTCCCCCCTCCTGCAGTAGGAAGATTTGATCTTGTTGTTAACAACAAGATCAATATTCATATAGAAACGAAACAGAAGCCTTGTTTAAGTTAGTTCGATAGGCCTGAAACCGAAGGCGGGATCCCCATCCTTATTAATGATAATATTAAACGCAGTATTTGGGAAAAATCTCCTAGATTGAATCATTATCTATAAAAGTTAAGTCCTAAGACACCCAATGAAGGCGATATATAAATGGCAAAAAAAAAACGAGCACTCACTTCACTCACTCTTTTTTACAGCCAAGTTTTCTGCAAGGTGATTGCAGCTTTGTCTGTTCTCATTTTAGCTTCCTATCTTTTTGATATTAAATGGCTCTATCGACCAACAAGCCATGGGGCAGCTACGCATCCTATAACTGCTTTTATCTTTTTACTTCTTTCTTGCGCCTGTATTTGGCGGAAAAAGAGTCTGAAGATAACCAGAAGCCTCGTAAGCCTTGCTTTTTTCATACTTGTCATTCGTTTCTATCAACAAAGTACTGGAATTAATTTAATTGACCCTGTTCTAAGTTATTTCATCTTTTTTGATACCCCACTTCACGCAGAGTCTCCCATCGAGATGGGGTTTAATACATCAGTAATGCAACTTTTTGCTGTCATAGCCATTTTTTTCCTCTTAAATAGACGTCCTTGGTATCTAATACAAATTTTTGCCATTACCGCTATTTTCCTCCCATTTGTCTCAGCCGTTGGTTACGCTTATGGTATTGATTCATTTTATGGCCAGATGTCTCCGGTCACCACTATATTAGGGTTCTTTTTAACCATATCAATTTTTGGTCTCACAGCCCACCGAGGCGCACTTAAAACACTCTTATTACCTACTTTAGGAGCGAAAATAGCGCGTACGCAGTTAATCTTTGGGTTGTTATTTTGCCTAGCTGGCGGCTTTCTCACCACTTATATTTTGGAGGATGAAACCAGCGGTTTTGCTATCTATGTAGTGGTGGTCTGTACGTATATCACCTTTACAATGCTGGCTAGTGGTATTACTTATGAGCAATTCGATAAACGTAGACGCCTCCTTGAAAAACAACTCCATAAATCCGCAATTACTGACCGGTTAACTGGATTGTATAACCGATCAGAGTTCGATCAAAAAATCCAAGCAGTATTTGAGCAACAAAACCTGAACCAGGAAATAAATAGTTTACTATTAATAGATATTGATTTTTTTAAGCAATTCAATGATACCTATGGGCACTTACTAGGGGACAAAGTTTTGCAGCTCGTCGCTAATGTTCTGAAAAAAAATACACGCTCTTCTGATCTAGTTTGTCGTTATGGTGGAGAGGAATTCACTATTTTACTTCTTCAAACAGATCTTGAAATCGCCAGCAAGATCGCTGATAACTTAAGAATATTGGTGAGTGAACAAAACCTCACAGCCCCCCTAGAATACGAATCAGATCAGCAAGTGACCATCTCTATAGGATGCGCTAGCCTCTCACAAGCGGAGACAGTCAAAGAGGTGATTAAGCTAGCGGATAATGCTTTATATGAAGCAAAGAAACAGGGGCGAAATAGAATATGTCTCGCTCACGATAAGAGTGAACGCAAAACTTATGACAATTTTTAGCGGCATCGAGAAATCCTAAGAGCGGTTTTGTTGCGTAATTAAATTTAGAGATAGAGCTACCCCGTTTCGCATGCTTTTTAGTCAATACGACAAGTTTCAGGCATACCTAACCCAGTAAGCTTGT
>NZ_JBGOOI010000153.1:0-2099 GCF_041439605.1 Vibrio sp. 1F169
GCTGATCAGATCGTAGGTTCTTGATTTAGTTCCATTGAATTACGCAACAAAGCCAAGGGTATGTAGTGATGTAACCCAGATAAAGTTGCTGATTTCAATCCCTCCCCATTAAATATCGCGATCACTGTCAGTTTTTTATAGCGTAAATAAATACTAAAAAAAGCGATGCAATCATTACCCCCCTGAAATGGCACTGTGGCGTAATTTGGTGGCTATTATGTTATGAAGTTGTCGGGATATTACGGGATGTACAATATGCGGTTAGTGGTGTTTTCGTGCATGATATTTATAAATTTGCACAATTACACTCAATTCAAGTAGATGACTATTAAGTGGTCAGATTTGTTTTTATTTGTGTAAATCTCATAAGTAAGAATACAATCATCCTGTTGCATCGCAAAATGCGATGCATATCACTTTATTCGGGGTGCCGTGTTGTCTACTGTTAATTTACTTTGTCTGTTTTTTATTACATTACTAATAATATGCACATCATTTCATCTGAAGTCGTCGGAAGGTAAAAAAAAGCTATCTTTTGTTCAGCAAAGACTTGAACGAGAACAAAATAAACAAAGGCTCAAACGTTTTTTCTGTGAAGAAACAGATTTACCTAACATCAACTATATTCAAGAAAAATTATTAAGAACAAACAGAAGTACCTACAAGATCATGCATGTAATCTGTGTTGGGAGATCTGCAGATTTCTATAAGTTTTTCGATTCAAAAACTAGTCGAATAGTTAAAACAGAATTACATCACTACCTAAGTGAGACACTTTCACCAAGGGTTATCGGTTTGTTTGAAGACAAATACATTGTTCTTGTATTTGAAAGCGATACTCCCTGGGAAGAAAAAAAAATCCTTGAGCAGCAACAAAAAATTCAATTCTCTTTGCCTCATGAAAAGAAAGTAGGCGATAAAACCCTAACTTTTGATTATTCTCTTGCTAGCATGATCCTATCTAATTTTGATAAACCCCAAGATAAAAATCAGTTGTTTAGAAGAATGGCTTACAGTGTTAAAAAGTCACTTCAATCTATTGATGGTGTCTACATATATAACATTAATGACTATGAAAAAAACGTTAGAACCCGTTCGGTAATCCAAGCTTTACATCACGATATAAAAAAGGGAGGGACTCAGTTCGAGCTTTTTTATCAACCCGTCGTTTATAGTATGAATACTTCTAAAGAGTACCTTTGGGAAATATTGCTTAGGTGGAAACGCACAGAGTTCGGAGGTCCTGGTGTATTTATGCCATTATTGGCAACGGAGCCGCACCTACATTACTCATTAACCATTATAATTTTTAAAAAAATAATTGAATACGCAAAAAACACTCAAGATACACTTCCTAATATCAGTGTTAACATTAGTCATGCAGATTTAAGTATCGTTGACTTTTATGATGATGTAATGGAATTAACCAAATTAGTTCCAGAGTTAAGAAGTAAGATAGTATTTGAAACAGTTGAATATAGTGAGGGTCTTTTACATAGTTATGCTAAAGAAAATATAATTGCTCTTAAAGGGGCAGGTTTTCGATTTGCTATTGATGATTTTGGATGTGGTTACTCCAATTTTAACCTTTTATCAGAAAAATATTTTGATTTTATTAAGCTAGATAAGTCGTTACTACAAAAATGTCAGGAAGATATTGTGGCCAATGAGACACTTAAGTTTATGGTTAAGCTATCTGAGCGTATTGATGTAACCTTGATTGTCGAAGGCGTTGAAAATCCTCAACATCTACGACTACTTCCAAAAAAATCTAACATCTTATTCCAAGGCTTTCACTTTTCCAAACCAAGAAGGTTAATTAGCAATGTGAAAACAGGTTGATATATGTATGGATAATAATATGTGAAGGGCTGTAAATGACATTAAACAAAATCGAATTCGTTAACTAATTTAAGAGTATTACTATTTTAATATTTTTAAATCTCAACAAATAATAGAGATCCATTTAAATGAAAATGATGATACCAATTTTGTGCGTTCTGGCCTTATCAGCTTGTGGTGGCGGCGGTGATGGTGGGAGTAACGGTGTTTTTCAAGGTAGTTGTCATCATTTGCTTGCTTATTAAGCAGCTTCTCTT
>NZ_JBGOOI010000154.1:0-2081 GCF_041439605.1 Vibrio sp. 1F169
GAGAAGCTGCTTAATAAGCAAGCAAATGATGACAACTACCTTGAAAAACACCGCTAGGGACATTAGTCGCGAGTAGCCACGGCTCCTTTGCACTGCGTTGATAGAGATGTGTAGCGGAGTGTTTTTGGCTGGTTCTGCTATGGCGCTGGGCTTTTCTGCCTTTTTCTAATCCCTTATAAACATAGGCTTCACAAGATATCGGTGATCTCTTTGCTAATAAGCAGTGGCCAAGATATTTGGGTTTATGGACAGCGTTTGGATAAAAGGTTTTATTTGAGACCCAAGGTTTTTGAGGTTGTTTGATTGATACTTCACCTCGGACACGACCTAACCAAAACCAACCTTTCCCCTGAACTTGGCGGAACCAAGTATTTCTAAAACCCGCATCAGAAACGATGATCGGACTGATTTTATTCGGCAAAATACTCTGCAATTTATCGAGGAATGTTTGGTGACTTTTCGGTGAATTGTATTGGCCATACTCAAAAACTTGCTCAAAGATTGTAATGGCTCGACCATCAAGTGCAACGGATGCTCTTAACGTCATATAACGAAGTTGTTCACGAACATCAGACCAATCCACAAGGATCACAGGGCATGGGTTGGCGCCCGTTATTAAGTAGGCATGCCATTTATAAATAAGGTCTTTTTCACGATGTAGTTGGCGATTTCCAAGCAGTCTATCAACGCGTTTGATCGCATGTTTTAACGTGGTATTAGTGTCCAGTTTGCGACCTAGTTTAGTCAGCGTTAAGTCTGAGCCGTCAAGTACACTTTTTGTAGCAAGTATCAGAGAACTAACGCGTTTTTTGTGAATGGAGGGGCATTGGTTTTGTATGGTTTGTTGTAGAATCTGAATATCGCGCATTGTTAACCCACTTGTTCGAAATGTGTGTTCAGCGATATTCATTAGATCAAAGACGGCGATGCGCGTCTACCTCATTGTTTTTACGCCTGATTATGAGGGGATTCGCAAGATTCAGGCGTTAGTTCATATATTGAAAATTTTAATTTTTTTGGTGTGATAAATAGAAATGGAAAAGCAATTAGCAAGAATAAAAGAAGATCTTCGGAAAGAAATAATAGCTGTACATCAAAGTAGTTTAGCCGATGCAAGAGAAAAATTTCAGTTGGCTTTAGATGATAGAAAAGATTTTCTTGAACCAGAATGTGATTTTGATTTATACGAAACAAAAATCCCGAAAGTGATGAAGTTTTTTAAAACAGGGATTCAATTTTTAATTGGTTTTTTTCTTATAGGGACATTAGCAAGCAAAGGTTTGCTTGAAGTAGCGGAAACATTCAATTTATTAGATAATTTGTACTTTGCGGATAATCGATTGTTTACTGCAGATGAACTCTATAAGCATATACTAGGTATCGAATCTTTTGTTTATATAGGTAATGCATTAGCAATATCAGCAGGTATAGAGTTGAGTTACATGCTGTTTACTGATGGTCCCGATGAGACCATTGAACCACTAATGTTAGCCATTGCTGCAGCAGCTTTTTATACTATATCCGAATCACCTGAAAATAGTTGGGCAATGCTTGGATATGCAATTAGCCTTTTAGTTTTAATGGTATGTTTGAAGTTATATAAGCGTTGGAAGTTATAAACTAACAAACGCAAACCAACACTTTTTCTGGTGTGATGTTACTCATCGCACTAGCTATTCACAAGTAAATTGCCATACCTGTAATTATTGATGGTTTGCTAATTTAGCAAAAGCACTGACAAATAATTGTCCAGAGCCGCCTCAAGTAGAGTTTCAACCCAACTGTGAGTTTCAACCCAACGGTAACTTTAGTGGTGTTAATTACCTAGACTAGAATGCTCAATTCTCGCAATAATGACAGATAAACAAAGCCTGACCTCAACGCTAAATATTTGGTTATTTGAAGGCTCATTAGATCATATCTTTTGTTGAATTAGAACCCAAAATCCCACTGGTATCTCTACCGATAGGCTTGTAAATTTCATGGGGGTTCCGATTAGTTAGTTGCTTGGCGATCTTTTAGGATAACGTTTAATGCATCAGTAGCTAATTCAGCATCACGTAATTGTCTTGTTCTAACAA
>NZ_JBGOOI010000155.1:0-2067 GCF_041439605.1 Vibrio sp. 1F169
ACAACGGTATGCTAAGAACAAAAATGCCGTTCACTCTTAAGTGAACGGCATTAGCACAAGGCTCCCTTCTTACTTATCAATCATTCAACCTTTAAACGGGATCTTCACCGTAATCATTACGGCCTTCTGTGCCTTTCAACAAACCACACTCAATCAGAATCCATAAGCCACACACTAACGCTGCAACGGTCGCAACCATATGGATTGGCGATACCGGCTCAGTGGTAGTCGCTGCCATTGGCGAAGCCAAACGACCCAGTACTAGGGGCACATTAAGTAGTAACCAGTAATTCGACTTATTGCGGTCGTGCCAGCGCTTAGCGGTGACCGCAAGATCTGGGATCACTAGCAGCAATAGGAATACTGGTAGCAGGATGTAAGAGTAAGCAGGAAACAACACAGAGATACCAGAAGCAAAACCAGTGATCGCTATGTAGTAGAAAATATTCCAAATCCAGTAAGTCTTACGACCAATTCTCCCTTTGAAAGAGAGCAGTAAATCTTTCATCGACATCTTAAAACACTCAAAAATTAATACGCTACCAAAAAGTTAGCAGCAAATAGTTAGTGAATCACTTTTAGTTAGTTGATTATTTTTAGCTAGTTAATCACTTTCTGAAAGCAACTTTTATCCATATCCCGTATGTTGACCGTTAGGCTACGGATATGGCTTGCCTGTTCTTGTAAGGTTTGCATTAACAAACGCGACAATTCTCTTTTCTGTTCTTCAGTACGTCCAGAAAGTAACTCGAAGCTAATATGAACAAAATCTACATTGTCCTCTTCATCACCGACCAACCAGTTATGACAGCGTAGTGAACGAGACTTCACAGAAGGTACATCAAACAAACCACAGTTTAATGTAACTTGATGAAGGTCTTCCAGTAAACCTTGGATATTCACTCGCTCATCCACTGAATTTGAGTACTCTAGAACTAGATTCGGCATTATTACTTCCTATTGTTAACGCAATCGTTTGTCCCTTAATAGCAACTAACGATGAAAAATCCGAGAAGTTAGCTATTATTCTGTCTGCCGGATCACTGATATTTGCTCAAAATCTACTCTGACCATTGAGTAAGATCCAAGAAAGTCATGACCACAGTCATGATCTGTTGATATTATTCTGTTATATTATTTCGTAATAAAGTTTACTTTTTTACATTCGATTTATTTAAATACTTTGGAGATATTCCTATGCGTCATCCTGTAGTTATGGGTAACTGGAAACTAAACGGCAGCAAAGAAATGGTTGTTGATCTACTAAACGGTCTTAACGCTGAACTTGAAGGCGTAACAGGCGTAGACGTAGCAGTTGCTCCACCAGCACTTTTCGTTGATCTTGCTGAGCGTACGCTTACTGAAGCGGGCAGCGCTATCATCCTAGGTGCTCAAAACTCTGACCTAAACAACAGCGGTGCATTCACTGGCGACATGTCTCCAGCAATGCTTAAAGAGTTCGGCGCATCTCACATCATCATCGGTCACTCTGAGCGTCGTGAATACCACGCTGAGTCTGACGAATTCGTTGCTAAGAAATTCGCATTCCTAAAAGAGAACGGCCTAACTCCAGTTCTTTGTATCGGTGAATCTGAAGCACAAAACGAAGCAGGCGAAACTGTTGCTGTATGTGCTCGTCAACTTGACGCTGTTATCAACACTCAAAGTGTTGAAGCTCTTGAAGGCGCTATCATCGCTTACGAACCAATCTGGGCTATCGGTACTGGTAAAGCAGCTACAGCTGAAGATGCACAACGCATCCACGCTCAAATCCGTGCACACATCGCAGAGAAATCTGAAGACGTTGCTAAGAAAGTTGTTATCCAATACGGCGGTTCTGTTAAGCCAGAAAACGCTGCAGCTTACTTCGCACAACCAGACATCGACGGTGCTCTAGTTGGCGGCGCAGCACTTGACGCAAAAAGCTTCGCAGCTATCGCTAAAGCAGCAGCTGAAGCAAAAGCTTAATTTAAACTTCACCGTTTAGATTAGATGAAAGGTCAACTTAGGTTGTAATGCCGATCAGTTAAAGCCAAAGTGATCGGTTGAAGGATCCTTCCGAGCTGT
>NZ_JBGOOI010000156.1:0-1862 GCF_041439605.1 Vibrio sp. 1F169
AAAGGTGACATTTCTATTTGGGAGAAAAGAGGACATTTTAAAATGGGATTGACAGACAGAACGTTTAGTTCTTAAATTAAATAATTAGTACGGCATCACACTTTGCAATACTAATTACTAATTACTAATTACTAATTACTAATTATCACAGATTAGCAACCGCGAGGGGCACGATTGGTCAATCTTTCTCCATACGGCATGGTATGAATTTCTCTAACCTCTCCAAAGCTCACATCTATGACCAATCGTGGGTATTCATCATAAAACCAATGGTCAATTTTTCCTACTGCGCTGGGCCCTGGTGAATACCAAATGCCATTCAATTTTTTGCTGCATGGCCATGAAACGTGATAAGTCCTTTTGCGATCAGGGAATCCTAAGGTTTCAATTAAGTCCCCTTGTGTCGCTTTTTTCTTGAACGGAAGTTCGACAACCTTAGAGGTTAGTACCTTCTGTTTATTATTTACCTTAACTGTAAGATCTATATCTTCAGTATCAGAACTTGAAATATTCCATTTTTGTAGTGATTCTTCGTAATAAATTTTTTTATTAGAGGTTATTTCAATTTTGCGTGGTTTACCTTCGATCTCAAAGTAGCCAGCTGTATCGTAATAATAACTACCATTCTCATAAAGAAATACCTCAAGCCATTTATCAGACCAATAGCTGACTTCCTCTCCTTTCATCTTATATAGTGATGGAATCTTATTAAAAATACGCACGCTAACCTTGTCGAAAACAAGAAACTTTTCAATATTAGTATCTTCATTAGGAGGATTAGTTAATGTTTCTTTCTGTTGGGGGGGATAAGTATAAGTTGATTGGCAGCCAACCAATAAAAAAATAAAACCCAAGTTATTGATTGTTCTTGTTATTTTCATACTTGCATCCATTTAGTTGGCAGGAGTCCAAGCTCTTACTTTAGAACCACAACCTTCTAGAACAATATCTTTTTCTACTAATCCTTCAGCTTTAAGTCTCAATCGAGTACTGCTGTCTTTCTTACAATTCAGCTTATATACAGGTCTTATGGTCTCCCTATCTGTCCCAATTTTAGTCAACGAACTATAAATGCTACTCATTGCTTACTTTCCTTGGCTTAATTTTACATTAATGTAACTATACTTCTCTCGTTGATATGATTCAAAAAAATTGGAATATCTGCCTACTTAACAATACTTTACTATGGTAGTCGTAAAGCGTTTCGGCTTTGCTGAGTAAGATTTAGATCACTTTGGCGGCCTTTTCCGTTACTGCCTCACGGGCATTTAGCGTACTGGCACTTAGTGCAAACCCAGCCAATGTTTTTTCTGGTACGATGTTACTCATCGCACCAGCTCTTCACAAGTAAACTTGCCATACCTGTAGTTATTGATGACTTACTAATTTAGCAAAGTCGCTGACAAGCTTTTGTCTAGAAGCTTCGTAGATATGGTTTTACTCGTGGCATTTTGCTCAAAAGTGCTACCTAGCTCAGATTTGCCCATTTATCTAGAATTGCCTGTGGTACTTTCTCAATTTATACTCTCGCATTAAATAATTCTTAGGTTGAAATTATGGTTAATACAAAGGGTGAGGCTATCACTGACATCTGGAAGACTGCTCAGGAATTACAGCAAGACATCGATCTTGTAAAAAAGCCTTTTGACTTGTGGCACTCTCAAAACCAAACAGATGAAATCGCAACGACACCAGAAGACCAAGCATTTGAATCCCTTCGTGAGCTGTATGGTGTTGAGTTAGCTTCTAAGAAATTAGATCTTATTTTGGAGAACTGTTTTGATAAGCCCACTTATAAAGACGGTGGATGCGGTGTTTTTCAAGGTAGTTGTCATCATTTGCTTGCTTATTAAGCAGCTTCT
>NZ_JBGOOI010000157.1:0-1824 GCF_041439605.1 Vibrio sp. 1F169
GTATTGCCTTGATCAAGTGTCAAAAATCTTCGCTAAGAGCGTTTGAGGGGTTCTGAGGGCTGTTTCTGATAGCAAACCTTGCTATTTACCATAATAGGAATAATGAACACCGGATTTTAGGTGCCAGACGTCATATTTGGTGTGCTCAGCTTTTTTGGATTTTTTAAGGGATGGGAAAAAACATTCTGTAAATAGATTCTGAGTGGATCTAAGCGGCAAACAGCGCCCTTAGAACCTTGCAGGAAGACTTTACATCAGGAGAATGAAAATGAGCATACTTGAGCTATCTGAAATTGCATCTTGGATTATACCAATGACAGCATTCGTTAATGCTATAACTGGGCTGATTAAGATTTGTAAATCCTAGTATATGAAATCTACAAATGAGTAACCCTACGATCGTTGTATACGATTAAATGCTATAGGTTCGGCTTCCAATTGGGAGCCGTTCTTCGTTATGGAGTCGCGTAATTCCATATCAATAAATCAGAACACCTCATTATATACAAGTACTTATATAAATTAAGAGTGGTATTGTTGAACTTTCTCATTTATTATGCGGGGTGGTGCAGAAAAGCACTAAAAAAAACAGTCACCAATCGGTGAAAATAGCTAGGACTACTAGCAAAAAAAACAGGACTAAAAAATGAAAAAATTAATTAGGTATACAACCAACCAACTTCTATATGAGGATTATTACAATGCAAGAAAAGGAACTGATTTATAAAGGCGACACCGAGAAAAAACTAGAGAACTTCCCAGCGGAACAGCGTGAGAAGTTCGTGGCAGATTTGGTTCGTTTGCAGTATGGGTTGCAGCCCATGATGAAAACGAAGTCAATGCAAGGTTTAGGCAAAGGTGTGATTGAAATTTGCAAAAACGGTAAACCAGCCTACCGAGTGGTTTATGTTATCAAGGATGAGAAGGTGTATGTCCTTGAGGCTTTTGTTAAAACTTCAAATCAAACAGACAGTAAACACGAGAAAACGATTAAGCAGCGTTATCGTGATATATAAGTCTATTCAAAACAGCGGTTAAACCGCTGTTTTTTTTAGCTCCATTATAACTGGGCGCTCTCGGTTCATTGGGTTGAAGGTCATTTCTGAAAGGTAGCCTAGCTTACCCAAAATTTCAAAAGCTGAATCAATTGAAAACTTTGAAATTTTATTATTCATTAGATTACTAATTCTTGGCTGTGATACGCCAAGTTTTAATGATGCTTCTTTTTGTGTCCAACCGTTCTCCCTAATAATCTCACTTGCAATGATCATTAGCTTCACTTTTGTGGACAGCAAACTAAGTTCTACTGGATCTGAACTTAAAAGTTCTAAAGGACTTTTACTCATAAGCCAAACCTTGTTTTTTGTAAATAAATAGAATGCCTAAAAGTAGGCGCGGGAATTATACAAATGTTTGTATAAATCGCAAGGCCTAATATTGCACGCTAGCGTTACTTTTTCAATCCAAAATTTATGAAACATTAACGTTTGTGATTGTGATACCACCATCTCTGACAACTTGGTAATGATGGAATTGTAAATAAATTCAAACCCTAGCAGCCTTATTCGGTCCAAGATTCAGAAACAAAAAAGCCTCCCCAAAGGGAGGCTTTTTTGTTTGGAAAACTGATGACCGGTTAAAAGGATCATTGAGATCAATCGCTTTTGGGATTAATCTATTTCCCAGATGTGACAAAACCAGCCGTAGGAAGCTGGTTTTCGTCGGAATACTTAAACGATTGAAGCCCGTTAAGTCCTTTCATGATAGCCATATCACGCAAGCACTTCAAGTACTCCTGCACTCTGTTTGGATTCAAGATGTTTT
>NZ_JBGOOI010000158.1:0-1743 GCF_041439605.1 Vibrio sp. 1F169
TGTGATCACCAAGCGATTCTGTCGTATCGTAACTACCAAGCGACTTTGTCATTCGCTTAATTACCGAGGGAAATTGACGGTCTCTATTTTTACGTAATCCTTTGACTAGTGCTACGAATTAGTCAGGGGTGTATAGGATGATCGTTATGAATACTCAATCTCAGCTTACCGTGGATATCATCGCAAAAGTTGCTCTCGGTAAAATCTCAATTACTAATGCCTCTAAGCTCCTCAATAAGTCTCGCAGAACCATTGAACGTTATCTCAGGCGATATCGCTCTGATGGTATCCGATTTGTGGTTCATGGCAACACAGGAAGGGCACCCGCTAATAAAATCCCCATTACCTTAAAGCAACAAGTTCAAGCTCTTATAAAGGCCAAGTATTACGACTTTAACATGCTTCATCTCGCCGATATGTTAGAGGTATTTGAAGGCATCAAAGTAAAACGGGAGACGCTTCGTACCTGGGCACATGAAATCCATCATGTAAAACGAGCCAAACATCGACGTTCTAAGGTAAGAAGACGACGTGAGCGTATGGAAGCCGAAGGCTTAATGCTGCAAATGGACGGCAGTCCGCACCTTTGGTTCGGTGATAAAAAATCCTGTCTTATCGCCATGATTGATGATGCAACCAGTGAGGTTCATGCGGAGTTTTTTCCTTCAGAAACCACCGAAGGGTGCCTCAAAGTAATGAAAACTTATATCAAGAAAAAAGGGCTTTTTAAGACTCTTTATGTCGATAGAGCGGGCATCTTCGGTGGACCAAAACGTTGCCACTTCTCCCAGATGCAACGAGCCTGTGAAGAGCTGGGTATAGAAATTATTTTTGCCAATTCGCCTCAAGGCAAGGGTCGCATCGAACGTGCTTTTGATACGTTCCAAGATCGTCTAGTCCCTGAGTTAAGGCTGGCTGGGGTTACTGATATGATCAGTGCAAATAACTACCTACAAAATACCTTCATCCCTGAGTATTGGGCAACGACCCTCACAGTCAACGCCAAATTAATGCGCTCTGAGCATACACCCGTTCCGAAGTACCTCAACATTGACGCGATATGTATTCAAAAAGAATATCGAAAAATCCGTCGAGATCATACCTTCAGCTACGCCAACGCAATGTATCAAATTACCTCCCCATTACGGCACTCTATCGTGAGTCAACAAGTCGAACTACGTAAGCAACTTGATGGTGGTTTTACGGCTTATTTTGCCGACCGAGAGTTATCGATTAAAGAGCTTACTGAGCCTAGCTCTAGGAAAGAATACGGAGAAGAGGTTCAGAAAAAGATCGAGGCTATAGAGCTTGCCAATGAGTTAGGGAATGTTAGAGAAGCGGCTCGACAAAGCGGTTGTTCTGTCAAAAGCATTCACAACAACCGTCAATTACTTGAAGCCCATGGCCCACTTGCTTTGAAACGTCTGTATGGTCAATCACACAACAATAATCGCATCGATGAAAAGACTCGAAATATCGTCATCTCATTAACACTCAAATCGCCTCACCTAACCTCTATTAGGATAAGTGGTGAGATGAGAAAGCGTTTTAACATCTCGATTAGTCACTCAACAGTAAGGAACATCTGGCTTGAAGAAAAGCTGAATACAAGAGAATTACGGGAGGCACGTGCCGAGGAATCAATTATCGAATAGAAACTAATCTGCAATAGTGGACTACTATGAATAAAGCAACGACAGAATCCTTCGGTATTTAGACCGTCAACCTCCCTCGGTAATCACA
>NZ_JBGOOI010000159.1:0-1631 GCF_041439605.1 Vibrio sp. 1F169
GACGCTGTTGGCT
Source organism: Vibrio sp. 1F169 (assembly GCF_041439605.1). Classification (NCBI taxonomy): domain Bacteria; kingdom Pseudomonadati; phylum Pseudomonadota; class Gammaproteobacteria; order Vibrionales; family Vibrionaceae; genus Vibrio; species Vibrio sp. 1F169. The sequence goes on from NZ_JBGOOI010000159.1 coordinate 14, forward strand.
TAGTAGAAAAACTGTCAACGTATTTTAGGACGAGACAATGAGATTAGGCAAATCGTTTCGCCTTACGGGCAAACATTAGGTGACAGGCAAGATTCTCATACAGTTGGTTGATCCCGCCACATCCATAATGTCGCCTTGAGTGACGATAACGAGATCGCCAAACTTAAGATGCTCTTGCTCTTTTAGGCAGGTGAGCGTAGATAGGGCAATGTCAAAACTGTCTTTGGCTTCTGTCTCGAAGTAGATAGGTGTTACACCTCGGTACAAGGTACAGCGATTAAGTGTTCCTTCGTTACGAGATAGTGCGTAGATAGGCATATCTGCACTTAGACGAGACATCATCAGTGCAGTACGGCCTGATTCAGTGAGAGTGACTACGCCTTTAATGCCTTCCATATGGTTTGCCGAGTAGATAGTCGCCATCGAAACGGTTTCTTCGGCGGTCACAAACGTGCGGTCAATTCGGTAATTGGATTGGTTGTTAATCCCCGCCATTTTCTCAGCACCAATACACACTTCAGCCATCGATTTTACGGTTTCGACCGGGTAATCACCTGCAGCTGTTTCACCTGAAAGCATGACCGCATCTGTTCCATCAAGTACCGCATTGGCAACGTCCATGACTTCGGCACGGGTTGGCATTGGCGCTGAAATCATCGATTCCATCATTTGGGTTGCGGTGATCACCGTTCGGTTAAGCGCTCTAGCACGGCGTATAAGCTGCTTTTGTACTCCGACCAATTCAGGATCGCCAATTTCGACTCCGAGGTCACCACGAGCCACCATGACCACATCTGAGGCCATTATGATGTCATCCATGTTCTCAACAGTGGCTACCGTCTCTGCTCGCTCTACTTTTGCTACAAGGTGAGCTTCTAAACCTGCTTCACGTGCGAGCTGACGAGCGTAGTGCATGTCTTCGCCGTTGCGTGGGAAAGACACCGCGAGGTAATCCACTTTGATTTGTGCGGCGGTGACGATGTCGCGTTTGTCTTTTTCTGTCAGCGCTTCTGCGGACAAGCCGCCGCCTTTTTTGTTTATGCCTTTATTATTCGAGAGAGGGCCGCCAATGATGACTTCGGTATGAACGCGACAACCTTCCACTTCGGTTACTTTTAGCTGCACACGACCATCGTCGAGCAACAGGATGTCGTTAGCTGAAACGTCGTTAGGTAATTCTTTATAATCAAGGCCGACCGCTTGTTGGTTGCCTTCGCCTAAACCAAGGCTACTGTCGAGAGTAAATTGGTCACCAACGGCAAGTTGGATTTTGCCATCTTTGAATGTTGACACTCGAATCTTGGGACCTTGTAAGTCACCGAGAATAGCGATCTGAGTACCAAGCTTTTTGGCTATTGCTCGGACATTTTCTGCACGTTGTATATGGTCGTCGCTAGTGCCGTGAGAGAAGTTCATACGGACGACATTGGCACCGGCTTTGATGATCTCTTCAAGCACGTTACCTTTATCAGTAGAAGGGCCTAGCGTTGTGACGATTTTCGTTTTTCTTAATTCGGCTGTCATGAATACTCCTAGAGTGAGGCCAAGTAATCTATTAAAAGACTAGGGCGTGTTGATCTTTCGAGCTGATTTTTGCAGCGAGTTGCTGGGTATTTAT
>NZ_JBGOOI010000160.1:0-1571 GCF_041439605.1 Vibrio sp. 1F169
CTACTTCTTCTTGAAGATAAAAGCGGCTTTCCCCGGAAAGCCGCGATGAACCTAACTTTTAGTATCTCAAAATATGAAAAGGCACTGTTGTTACAGGTGGCGATTTTGATAAGAACTAGGCAGTTTCTTCTATCTTCAGTTCGTTGTGTCGGGTTCACTTGATGCACTTTTATTTGCCGAACATTCAACTCCGACTGAATCGCTTATGCCCCTAAGTCTCTGATGTGAATATTTAACAGCAAGTTCAAGTATTAGTTTTAAAGTACTTCCAGTTATTACTCAAGGTGATAAGTACTGTACTAAACCTTTCTGGCTCTATGTCGGCATAGCCTACCAATCATATATAATTGACATATACATCAATATCTTACATTTAGATCTTTATCAACATAACTAAAGTATTTAGCTGGTAAATTGCACAAAAATAATATGCATTTAAGTGAGAAAACATGAAATACATGGCCATTGGATTAGTGTTAATTGCAAGCTCGGTATTTGCCAATCCACTCGATAACCTTAACTGGGAATATGAAGGTATATATGACGTACCAAATCAAGACGCAACGATCCTAGTTATGACTGAGCAGTCTTTGGTTAGAGGTGATGACGCAGCAATTTTAGAAGAAGAAATTAATGGAGTTCCTAGCTCTCCAAATGCAGTTCTTTTAAACCAAGATTTAAGCAGATTTATTATAACAGAAAGCAGACCTGGCTTTATAAAAATGGATGATTGGGAAGAAAGTATTGATAGCAATGATTTACTTCAAGAGCTTATCGATAGTACAGAGGATGATAATAAGCATAGGAAAGGCGCGCTTCTCTTTATTGATGGATGGGCAGAGAAACCAACATTAAACAAGAAAGAAGCAACGATGTATTATGCTATAAGAGCGCACAGTAGTGATAATGAGAAAATAGTTAATGCAAGAGCATTGAAATTATCTAGAGAAGGTTATAGTCAAATCACTTGGGTAGGATCTCAAGAGCAATTTATATCAGCGGAAGATAACTTAGCGCCGACTCTAGAGCAGCTAAAGTATAAAAAAGGCCATACCTATAAAGACTTTGTTCCAGAGACTGATACGGTTGCAGCTTTTGGAGCTGGTGCTTTGATGTACAAATTGATCACAGGGAAGGTTGCAGGTAAAGGTGGATTAGCTATTGGAGCTCTCTTACTCGCCTTCGGGAAAAAGCTATGGTTTCTTATATTCTTGCCTGTGGTTTGGTTAAAAAACAAACTGTTCAAAAAACACAAATAGCAGTGAGGTTAATTACTGGGGCTACTGTACTATTTAGTCCAGATATCCTCGCAGTCATCAATAAGTGCAGGCTATTTGGCCAGTTGCGAGATATTACTGCCAACGAAAAACACAATGATGCATACGAAAATTACAAGATGAGAACATCGTCTGCGCACACTTTTGTGAGATTCCTTTCACAACTCCGGTAATAGCAACCATAAGTAAAAGTGCGATAATCTCAGTGGCTCGATCTGCCACTGAGTAATTACGTTAACATGATGTATGGAATCCACTCCCTCTCTGCCAGTCTACACTTAGCAGAGTGCCATT
>NZ_JBGOOI010000161.1:0-1552 GCF_041439605.1 Vibrio sp. 1F169
TGTCAATCCCATTTTAAAATGTCCTCTTTTCTCCCAAATAGAAATGTCACCTTTGGGAGAAAAGAATCAAGGGTAGTGGGTTACTTGGTATGACTTGCTTTGAATTGTTCGGGCTTCTCTAAAACTGGATTTAATGCGCGTAGCTGCTCATTCATTGCCTGTCTTTGAGCCGTTCTGCTTGCCGTTTTATTGTTCCGTTTACGTTTTTGTGAAACCTCAAACTCATCTTGTTTATCCTGAGCAAAACGTAACACTTGTCCCAGTCTTTTGTTTTCAACCACTCGACCTTGGTCAAGTTTGGTCAGTTTATCAAACACTTTATATCTCAATGCTCGATGTCCGTATCTCACACTAATGTCGCCGTTTGGGTACTCTAAAATCAATACGTTTTCATGAACCAAGCGGGAGTTTTCTTCAATATTTTCAACCAAATAAACAATCTGGTCGTACTGAAAGGTTAACGACTTTGATAGTTTTCGAACGACCTGCCATGCAAAAATATCGTCCAAATCTGCGGATGTTTCTCTAATAGGACGGTGCATGTCTTTTGGGTAATTGGCGGGTTTAGCAAAGCGTTGATTGAAGTCCGTAATGAAGTAGGGAAGCCAGGCATTGGCCTCTTTGATGGTATTAATGCCTTGTAGTCGCATCTCTTTAATGAGGCGGTCTTGAAGTGTTAGGTTCGCTCGTTCTACTCGGCCTTTCGCTTGTGAGCTGTTCGCACAGATTAATTCGATGCCAAGCTCTTTTAGTATGCGTCCATATTGCGTAGGATTTTTAGCTTCAACCGCATTCTTGTTACTGTTATGAAACACTGCGTGCCGGTCACTGTAGAATGCAAGCGGCTTGCCGTGTGTCTCTAAGTACTCTCGAGTTGTTACCATATAGTCAATGGCTGATTCCGTTTCACTAAACCGCAGGTTCATTAATCGTCCAGTTGCATCGTCGATGAAAACCAGCAGACAGCATTTTGGACTTCGGCCTTCGAACCAATCATGGTGAGAACCATCAATCTGAACCAGTTCTCCTAGGCAGTCTCTGCGATGACGAGGTTGGTACACTCGAGGTTGACGCTGAGCATGTGGCACCCAGAGACCATCAGCAATCATCCATTGACGTAAGGTCTCATTAGAAATGGGTAAGTTATGGATCTCAATAAGTTTTTCTCTTGCTAACGTTGGGGCAAAATCCGAATAGTGTTTACGAACAAGCGTTAAGATAGTCTGACGATAATCACTCGATATCCGATTATTACTGGGCTTGCCGCGAGCTCCATGTGCCAAACTGGCCGCACCGGATTCTCGTAAGCGGTTCATTAAACGCTGCACTTGGCGTTCACTCAAGTTTAAGAGCTGGGCAGCATCCGAACGTCGTAAGCGACGCTCACAAACGTCATTGATCACTTTGTATCGTGAAAGGTCTTTGTCACTCATAGTTACCAACATCCCAATGTTCCTTAGATAAGTTCACATAAGAATGAAGTTAGCGGTTGAACCTAAAAAAGAGACATTTTAACTTTGCTAAAAAGTGACATTACAACTTTGCGCCTACA
>NZ_JBGOOI010000162.1:0-1542 GCF_041439605.1 Vibrio sp. 1F169
AACGGTATGCTAAGAACAAAAATGCCGTTCACTCTTAAGTGAACGGCATTAGAGCCTCATGGCTCCTTTTTTTTAAAGTTTTATATAAATAGGTCGATACAAGAGCAATCGTAAGTTTTATTCATCTTTTTGTAAGTGAAGGTCTATGGCTATAACTGTTAATACGAATGTTTCAGCATTAGTGGCTCAGAGGAATCTCTCTAATGCCAATAACATGCTGAACCAATCTTTGGAGCGCTTGGCTTCAGGGAGTCGTATTAATAGTGCAAAAGACGATGCTGCTGGCTTACAAATCTCTAATCGATTAGAAGCACAGATGAGCGGCATCGATGTTGCGGTTCGAAATGCTAACGACGGTATCTCCATTATGCAGACAGCAGAAGGGGCGATGAATGAAACCACAAATATCATGCAACGCATGCGAGACCTGTCACTGCAAGCGACTAATGGTTCGAATAGCCAATCGGAAAGGACGGCTATTCAAGAAGAAGTAACCGCCTTAAATGATGAGCTAAACCGAATTGCGGAAACCACTTCATTTGGTGGGAAAAAGCTCCTTAACGGCAGCTTTGGTAGCTCGTCATTTCAAATCGGTGGCAGCTCTGGTGAGGCGGTGCAGATAGGTTTGAAAAACATGCGCACCGATGATATCAACATGGGCGGCTTTAGCTATGTTGCCAATGGCATGGCAAGTGACTCGTGGGAAGTTAAATCCAACCAGAATGATATGAAGATGGCGTTTACCGATCGTTTTGGTCAGCCTCAAGAGATCAGCATTAATGCCAAGGCGGGCGATGACATTGAAGAGCTAGCGACTTATATCAATGGTCAAACGGATCTGGTTTCGGCTTCCGTCAATGATGACGGGCAGCTTCAGATCTACATGTCAGGCGAAGACACGGCAGGCACGATCTCTTTCTCAGGCTCATTAGCCAGTGAGCTTTCGATGTCGGCGGGTTATTACGAGTCAGTCGATGATATTAATGTCACTGATGTTGGGGGCGCACAGCGCGCCGTGTCTATTTTGGATACAGCGATGAAGTATGTTGATAGTCACCGTTCTGAACTCGGGGCGATGCAAAACCGCTTTGACCATGCGATTAATAACCTTGAAAATGTTCATGAGAACTTGGGGGCATCAAACAGTCGAATCAAAGATACAGACTACGCCAAAGAAACCACTCAAATGCTCAAACAACAAATACTGCAGCAAGTCAGTACCACTATTTTAGCTCAAGCTAAGCAAGCGCCGAACTTAGCTTTAACGCTGCTAGGCTAATAAATTAGGTTAATTCTTATAAAGGTATTATCGGTTAACTAAAGTCCTTTGGTTAATTAAAACACAATATTTCCCCCGGCTGACTTTTCGACAACTTTAGCCTTTTTCTCATCTTTTTTTGATAATTTTACTACCAGTCACGCTTTCTTCTCCTTTCTCGCTATTTCTTTAATTTTGTTGCTTTTTTTCTAAAGGTTTCAGCATTCACGCCGTTATTAAAAGTAACTTAGAGATAACTACTTGGTTTTCCGAGACGTCGGAAG
>NZ_JBGOOI010000163.1:0-1516 GCF_041439605.1 Vibrio sp. 1F169
GCTGATCAGATCGTAGGTTCTTGATTTAGTTCCATTGAATTACGCAACAAAGCCATTTGAGGTTACTAATAAAGAAACGTTATCACATATTTCTGCAGCTGCGAAAATCGTTGAGTATTCTAAAGCTATATCTGAACTTCGTATATTGATCGAAAATTCAAGTGCTCTAGAGGGGGACTTCCAAAAACACTTAGAGCGGCACCCTTGGATGTTTGGCAGTGAATATAGCCAACGCTTACAGAGGAAAACGTGGACGCGTGACGATCGATTAGATTTCATGATGCGGAAAACAGTTGATGATTACGTCGAGATAATTGAGATTAAAAGGGCGTTTATAGAGTCGTTGTTTACCTACGATCGTTCTCATGACAGCTATTACCCATCATCCAAACTATCAGCAGTTATTGGGCAAGTGGTTAGATATATTGAAGAGATTGAGCGACAACGTGATTCAATCATAGTTAGCGAAGGCTTTGACACGCTTAAAATCCGAGCAAAAATAATTGTCGGTAGGGATGGCGATGCTGAGCAAATTAAAGCGCTTAGAAACTTAAACTCTCATTTACACCGTATCGAAATCATAACTTATGATCAGTTATTGAAAGTTTCAGAGAGAATATTAAGTATGTTTGATGTGGCAACGCTTCCGAGGAAAGAAGGAATCAGTGAAGACATACCATTCTAGTGAGAAAAAATGGTTCACTGTGCTTGGCATTTAAAATTGATTCAACTTTGGTTTTTAAAGCGCAAGAATTTCAGTGACGTGGTGGTAGTGTTCACGATTTAACACAATAGTTATATTATTGAATTTGGTTAGATGAAAATGATTAAAGAAATAACAAACTCTATAAAAGCAGCACTATATCAAAGAGTTAGTAGCCCGCTTTATGGTACATATATTTGTTCTTGGACAATTTACAACTGGGAAATCACATTACCATTGGTTTTTGGTACAAAAAATTTTGATGATAGGCTAGTTGATTTTAAATTAGGACTTTATCCTGAAGTTGCTGGCTTTGAATACCAAACAGTTTTAGTACCTTTAGCAATTACTGCGACATTACTCGGACTTCAACCCTTACTACAGAGATTCATATTTATTTACACTGAATGGAACAGAAGTGAAGGATTGAAGAAGCGAGATCAGTACTCAAGTGAAACAATGTTAACTCTTGAACAAAGTAACGAGTTGAGAGCGTCTGTACAAAAAGTTCAACAATTCCATCAAGAAGTTTTGAAAAATAAGGAAGAAGAAGTTAACGAATATAAGCGTCAACTTGACTCCAAAGACAATTCTATCAATTCCGTCAATGATAATAACTTAAAGCTTATTGAAGAGAATACTGCATTAGAAAGTCAAAAATCAGAACTTTCCGCCACACTGGCTAGAGTTAAAGGTGAATTAGCAGACTGGGAATTAAAATATCAAAGGTTAGGCAAGCTTTTGTTAAAGTCCCGACAAGCCCTATCTGGCAGGGTAGTTGTCACTGTTAAAATTTAACCAGTTTGGGCGATA
>NZ_JBGOOI010000164.1:0-1471 GCF_041439605.1 Vibrio sp. 1F169
ATCAAAAAAGCAAGCACAAGGGTACGAAGAAATGGCATAGCGCCTCCTTACGTTTTAGGAAGAAATAAAAGAAAGTGAACATCCTTTAAGAGAGCGGCATGGACGAAGTCGGGGGATGTCGTATTAGACGTTGATTTAAGGTTGGGTTTATTGGCCATACTGGTTCTGTTTATGGCGTTTTTACATGGGTTGAGTGGCTTTAAAAATTCGATTGCTCAAAGTCGGTGGCGACGTTGTAAAAGCGCCCAATTAAATCATTTTGGCTTATCCAGCCGTACGCCAGTGGCTTCATCTCTCCAGTGCTTGGATGCACCAAAATCAAGGCGGGCGTAAAAGGCACCGTGACTTTTCCTTGGTTGTGGCGGTTTTCTTTGAGGTGAGTGATGAAGGTTTCATCATTACTGATCCCAAGGAGCTCAAAATGGTATTGGTCAGCAAACGCTTGAATGGACGGGGCGAGTTGCTGGCTTAGCGTATCTTTTCCTTCATAAACAAAGAAAAAGCCCCATCCGTCTTGTTTCATCTTTTCAACCGCGTCGGTTTTCTTCTTATCCTCCAGTGCTAAATACACTTGTCTTGCCGCTTGCTCTGTCGGATGGTCTTTGGTGTAAGAGAACTCAGGTCTTTCGAGCAGCAGCGCTTTAAAGGTCATGCCTAATTGGTCGGTTTGGTCCGTGATAAAATGATTCAACGCTAAAAATCTCGCTAACTTGTCTTTATCTTTAGGGTGAAGGACGGCATCGTTTTGCGCTTCGATATGCACCGAGTGAAACCAGGCCATTTGTTCGGTCGCCGATAACGTTTTAGGGCTTGAGACAGTCGTTTGAGTGTTATTTGGCAGTGGCTTTGGTTTGGGTTTGTCGGGCCTTGCTTTTGGTTCGTTGTACCATCGCCACCCTGGAGGAGGTTCCTGAGCAAGAGCGGGATGGAGGTGAGCAAGCAGCGTTAGGGTAATGACGTAAAGCCATGTTTTTTTCATCATCATAGGCCTTGGTTAAGTGCGGCAAAGCGATTAAGAGGTTACACACTTGGGTCTTTCGCGTAAGTGGCGCATCTGCTGTGGTGATGGATTGCGCAGCGTGAGTAAGTACTGAAGGTATTTATCGTGCAGCAAAGCGTGGTGTTTCGACCACATACCTTACTCACTACTAAAGTAGTGAGTCTGTTTCTCAATGTTTTCTATCAGCTCTCGATATTCATCCAGCCTTTTCGTGATGTCGGGATAGTGGTCTAGCTGTTTGATGTGTATCACATCACTTGGAATGAGGCGTAAAAGCGTCAAGGTGTTGAGTAAAAAATTTTGAAGGGGTTTGATAAGCATAACGATGTCCTTCTTGAGCATTGAGGTGTGTATGTCATGGTGTGCCGTTGGTATAGAGCCGCCTGTTATCCGCCCGTGGCACTTTGAAGTCGTTGCTTGATTTCATCAAAGTTGGGGAGGTTGGTGTTGGCACGCATTTCCGGGTAGAAC
>NZ_JBGOOI010000165.1:0-1441 GCF_041439605.1 Vibrio sp. 1F169
TAACACTGATCATTTAAGCATTTTCCTGATCAGTTGAACGATCCTACAGATGGTTAACAATACCCTTAAGCACTTTTGTTTAAGGGTATTTTTTATGCTGTCACACTGGTTAATCGATGTTGACGATTTTGCTAATCCAGAATCTCTTTCTTTGTTTCAAAAAGACCTTCCGCTAGATTGGATAAACCAAGCTTTATCTGAAACGAACAAAGCGAGTATGCGCCGTAGAAAGCTACCCGCAGAACTCGTTGTATGGTTAGTCGTTGGTATTGGTTTATATCGAGATAGACCGATTACCGATGTACTCGATAAGCTCGACCTCAAATTGTCTAATTCATTGGGTGAAACGATTGCACCTAGTGCAATTCCTCAGGCAAGAAAACGCCTCACCGCTGAGCCTTTAAAGTCATTATTCTCAATCACAGCAAAGCATTGGACACAGTCGGAAGATGCGGGTGATAAATGGAATGGTTTGAGCCTATTTTCAATCGATGGCACACAGTTTAGAACTCACGATAACCCAAGCTTAGCTGAGCATTATCAATATGTTTACTACCGAAAAGACAGGCACACTGAGTACCCAATCGTTCGAATGTGCGCACTCACATCACTACGGAGTCGCCTTATTCATGATGTGGCTTTTGGGGAAAGTTCTAAAGGTGAAATCAGCTATGCAAAAGATTTAATTTCATCAGCAGTTCCGAATTCATTGACCATTTTTGACCGTTGCTACTTGAGCGCAGAACTTATGCTTAACTGGCAACAAGAGCATGGAACAAGCCACTGGATGACACCAATAAAGTCGAATGTGAAATATGAAATCATCGAGCAGCTCGATGATGATGGGCGAGATCTGATTGTGGAGATGAAAGTCTCTCCCCAGGCTAGAAAACAAGACCCGAGTCTCCCAGAAACGTGGAAAGCTAGGCTAACTCTATATCCCGATGACGTTGAACAACAACCCAATCATATACAAGGGCTGCTGACTTCTCTAACAGATAGAAAATACAGTTTAAAATCATTATTAGATGTGTACTTCGAAAGGTGGGAAATCGAGAATAGCTATGGCGAGATTAAGCATGACATGCTTGAAGATGAAATCCTGCTCCGCAGTCAATCTGTAGAGGGTGTAGAGCAAGAGATATGGGGTATCCTTATCGCGTATAACTTAATCCGTCTGGAGATTAGCCGAATAGCAAAAGAGGCTGAAGTCTCGCCACTTAGGATAAGCTTTACGATGGCACTTCGAGATATTCAAGATGAGTTGATGTGGTGTGCTATCGCCTCCCCAGGTTCGGTTCCCAAAAAGCTGCGAGCTATGAGAGAGCGAGTGAAACGTTATATTTTGCCCGAAAAACAAAAACGGCCCAAAGATAGGACCGTTCGTTTTAGTAAGACTCGCTACACTGTGCGATCTAAACACCTTAAATGATAGGTGTTG
>NZ_JBGOOI010000166.1:0-1410 GCF_041439605.1 Vibrio sp. 1F169
CTGGATTGTCTTGAGAGCTGATACAGCTCCGAGCCAAACAACATCCCAGTACGACCATAACGCTCATCGTCGGAGGTGGTGAAAATGCCTTCCACACCTTCGGCCATCCCCACCATGATAGAAGAGAAAAAGTAAGTAGGCACGGCCACGAGGTAAGGGACATTATCCACCTTGTAAGCCTTACCCGGTTGCGTCTTATCAATGATGAGCATGTCGGCTTTCATGTTGATAAGAAACAGGGGTACGGCAAAGAACACCACCATCCATTTGATGAGGTCTTTGGGGTTACGTGACAGCATGAAGATAAACAAACTGGTGATAAGCCCCAGCATCATGCACATCTGTAAGTAATCCCCAAAGGTATTGGTTCTAAAAAAAGTGGCCAGCGCATTAAAGGCTTTGTTGACCACTTCGCCGGAAGTGTAAGTGTAATATTCGAGTATCATAGGTCAGTTCCCATAAGCCGGGGTAGGTTTGGTGGTCGTGCTGATTTCTTTTGTGCTTTGCTGCGTGGTCTTTCTTTGCGAGTCAATCAGTTGATTGCGGTTGTTGAGCGCCTCAATGGCGTTCTCGGCCAGCCCCGCGGTAAAGCGTTTGGCGTTATCGATATCACGAGTGATGAGGGCGATGTCATCCTGGCTGTTGTTGGTGTTGGCCAAGGATTGGCGGGCAACATTTAACATGCTCACGAGGTACTGATTAAGCAGCTCCACCGCTATCATTCGCGAGTAGTTGCTGGTATCGGGGGTTTGATTGGCGGATAAGTCGTCAATAAAGAACTTGAGTACCGGCGTTTGAATCAGCTCCAGAAAACCCTCTTGTTGACGCGTGAGTCTTTGGTCGGTGGCTATCTTTTGCAGTATCGATTCCAGTTGTTTGCGTATCTGGTTTTGTATGCCGTTAGTTTGACTTATGGATAAGTTATTGCGCTTGGTAATGGTAATGCACGCATCTGGGCCTGTTTTGCGACACTGATAAACGTCAGCCTTGCCCCCTTCGAGCAGCACGTTGACGAGGTTGTTGTTGTCGGTCAAAAGGCTAGGGTAATAACGCGGATTGCCGTCTTTGTCGTACACGTAAGAGCCTGACAAACTCATCATGAATTGCGCTAGATTTTTGTCGGAGGACAAAAAAGCGTTATTCATGATCGCAGACCAGACCACGTTGTGATTGGTTTGGGTCATGTCTTTCAGGGCTGGATCCTTTTTGGCGTCCTTTAGCTGACCCGCTGCTTTGCCTCCTGCGCCACATTTCTGCTGCCCTTGAACCCAATCTGAGAAGGCGTTGTTTTGTGTACCAAGCGTCGCGCAGACATGCTTTTTGGTAGCAGGAGCGGCAAAGGCGGCCAGTCCACCGATGGACGCTTGCGCGGCTTCACAAGAGTTCACCGATTGATTGAGATATTTGTCG
>NZ_JBGOOI010000167.1:0-1396 GCF_041439605.1 Vibrio sp. 1F169
AGAGTGAACGGCATTTTTGTTCTTAGCATACCGTTGTGGTCTGGGTTTAACTGTTCTAGGGAATGTCCTTTCCCTTCGCCCTTCAAGTATTAAGCTTTCAGCCATGTTGTGGAACCCTTTTAGCTGACGAGGTATTGCGCCTGGTGTTGAGTAAGGTAAGCCTACAAGTAACGCAGATACATGAGCTAATGTGCCGTTAAAACTCAGTTGATAAGGAAGGTAATTTCCCTTTAAATTGAAGCAGAGCTCGACCATCTGGTATCGGATTAAATTGTAAGTAAGCAAGATGCCCCATAACTCCTGCTTTACCAGTTCTGGTAAACGACTTCGCAGCGTGAGACGATTTCCAAGCATGTATTGTTTTTGCTCTCGGTAGCCTAGCTCAATTTCCCAACGATGTTCATAAAGGCCTGCAATATCTTTTGATGGGTAACGCAGGGAGTCCGTCATTGAGGTTAATACTTGGTAGTCTTTTCCTTTAATTTTACGAGTGACAAGTCGAGCGGTTATCGACTTTGGTAAATCAGGCCATAGCTTTCTAGCCCTTGGGTTACTGTGTAATTGAACCAGTTTGTCATTTCGCCCTAAAGATTGAACAATGTCATATTGTGTATTTTTCTTGAGGGGGATAAGCCAATGACGCTCCGAGCCAGAGTCTTGCCATTTATGTAATAAGCCTAAAGAATAGAACCCCTTATCGAACATTGTCACGCTATGGTTTGGTGTTGTTTCTATCAGTTTTTCAGCTAATATCATTTCGTTTGTATTGTAATTATCAAATGCACTGGCCGTAATAATGTGACTGCTTAGTTCCATTTGGCAGACCATTCTCACTTGCGGATATTGCGTCCCTTTTTGTCGAGAAAATGCCTTTTCATTTTGCGGGTTATCGGGCGTTCGCCAAACAACGCCATCGACGCCAAGAAGCGTTAATCCATTCCACTGGGGTAACTTTGCACTTTTTAACCATGACGTAGTCATTCGCTCAAAGACCGCTTTAATTGCGTCTTCACCCAACGTCTTTCGACGTTGAGTTAACGCACTCGGTGCGACAAAAGCTTTACCTGTACGGTCGACAATATCAAGTTGGTTCACTAAATCTTTCATGGATTTACTGTTGTAGATAGCCATTCCAACAAGCAGCCACACCATGGATTCTAAAGTTAATTTCCTCTTTCTCATCGTGACAGTATCAGTAAGAGAATAGGCTTCGTCGATGAGTTCAATTGGAAGCAAGTCAGACAAAGTCTCAACGCTGCTAGGTTTCCAATCATTAATTATGTTTAGAGCTTGAGAAACATCCATAAAAAAATCCAAGTGCATTAAATACACTTGGATTTTGACAGCTCGGAAGGATCCTTCAACCGATCACTTTGGCTTTAACTGATCGGCATTA
>NZ_JBGOOI010000168.1:0-1378 GCF_041439605.1 Vibrio sp. 1F169
CCCTCTGCGGCGCTTTTTGCAATCGTGAAGGCAGCCCACCTTCGAGGCCATCTGAAATAAGATCTCAGACGGCAATATCATTCGTTACAGCGACCAATTGGGAAAACGTTTGAGATGATCTTCTAATCGAAGTTTCCCTTCGCGCTTTTTGGCCCGTTCTGCTCTTTTCGCCGATAGCGTTAACGTTTTATTCGCGTTTGCTGAAAGACTAAAAGCGATACCGACTTCCTTGTTATCAACCCTACATTCTGATTTCAAATTCATACAAAATCCTTTTCAATTAAGAAAAACCGAAACGACCGAGTTCAAACTGAAATATCGCTGAACCCTCTAATCGTTCAAAAGTGACCCAGAATTATTAAACTTATTTGCTTTTGTGATGGGCCTCTCAATCTTGCAATTTAACATAACAAATATAATACGCACAAAATTAAACTTTTGATTTTAATGGTTATTTTATTAAACTTAACGTTGCCTTTGTTTTTAATTTTAAATAATTAATCCATTAATTATTTTTATTCGGATTCTTTGATGTGCTATAAATTTTTCAAGGTTATTTGTTATCTCATTGTTATTTATCTGCTATTTTTGGTTACGCATTATATTTGTTATGTTAAGGGGAAAATCCAAAGCGGACTTAGCGTTTGAAATATCTGACGACGATACGCTATAATTGATTTAGGTCATTATGGTTAAAACACACGACCTTGGCCACTAAGCCTGTAGTGCCCAATGCCGTGTGTTTTTTCTAGGATTTAGAGTGTGTTAGAGGTGGTACTCTGACTAAATAGCACTCGCAAAAAAGCCGTCTTCCCGTAAGTAGACGGTTTTTTTGTGTCTAGAAAACCGGCGTTTGATTTCTTTTCCCGGTTGAGATAGCGTGAAATTTCACCGTTTGGACAACCAATCTAAACACTCCCCAAAAACTTACGGACTTCAAAAATATGACTCCTTTGACTCAGCTTGGGCTAACGCTCAGGAGAATCCACTTTCTGCCTAACACCGCCTTTTTTGTCCCTCAGGATGAAGCGAGGTGTGTTTTAAACGTGGACGGTGAGTCTTATGAAAACGTTTAGCTCCTCCCCTCCCCCGTTCGATAAATCGAGTTACGATGCGCAGTATCGCTGTAAGCGTAAGGCTCGCAAACTGGATTTGATTAAATTGCATCAACGCGTCGTTGAAGAAGAGAACGCGCGGGGTCCAAAGACGCCTTTTGAGATCGGGTTTAAGTCTCGTCGGTTGCTCCGAAGCGGTAAGGTAGAAACCCTACCGCCAGAATACGCGCGGATCTTAAAAGGGTGTGAAGAATTTATTACCAACCCAAATCGTTTCCCGTCACTTAATGCATGGGGCGGTGAAGCGGTGAATAATGTGCAGT
>NZ_JBGOOI010000169.1:0-1368 GCF_041439605.1 Vibrio sp. 1F169
CCATCTGTTCGCCAAGTGTTAAAACCGCCACTAAGTAGCCAACCAAAGGCATGAGGTTTAATGCCATCGTTGCCTTTTCTACACCGATACGCTTGAAAGAATACAATTGAATCAAGTAGCTACCACCAGAAATGCCTGTACCTAAGAAAATAAGCAGTGCAATCAACAGCGGGCTAGAGAAAATAATGTAAATCTGAGACAAGTCCAAGCCCATGGTCAACACAACGATAATGCCCATCACAGCAACCGAAATGTATTGGTACAGCATGGAAACCACTGAGCCGTATTTGTCCGCTAAGCTAGCACGTAAATGTGCCGTCCACGCTAAAGCCAGCATCGAGCATGTCACGTAAACATAACCCAGCAGCGGAGTACCGCCTTCAATGGTGTTTGTTGGCCCGACACTCATTGCGTAAATACAAACTGCAGATGCGATGAAAGCGCCCCACTGAATCTTGTTCATACGGAAGTTCATAAACATCATACCGAAGAAGACTGTCGCGAACGGCTGCATACCTTGGATAACACCGTTTTCAGTCGCACCAATATGAGAAAGAGAAAGGAAATTAAAAAGTGAGAAAACCCCTTGTCCCACGATGCCGCAAAGCGCAATACGTCCAATATCTTTGGTATCGATCTTTAATGAAGAACCTAAGTCTGCACTTAAGTTTTTGCTACGTGATGTAAAAAAGAAAATGATTGATAGGCCAATTACCGCGGTAACGTAGCGGAAAAATACCAATGTCATCGGATCAACAGCCATAGAAAGCGGCTTAGAGACCACCCCTGTTACGCCCCAGATACAGGCAACGGCAATGGCGGCAGTCCATCCTAAAAATGTGTCTCTGTTTGTTGTGTTCATTTTTATCTTCCGTAATCTTATTTCTTATTGAATAAGAGCGATGCATCACCGCCCAGTTTTTTTATAATTTTTATGTGCTGACTCTGGAGTCCAGAGCCAGCTTTTGTAGGGTGTTAAATTTGTAAGGTGTTAAGTTTTGAGCTAAATAATGATCAGTTCTGGCTCTGCGCGTTTGCTTAACCATTCAGCGCCGTCTTCAGTAATCACGATATTCTCTTCGTGAACCATTGACTTACCCGGTGCGTAAACCATGCCCGGTTCTAATGTCATCACCATACCCGGCTTAAGTACTGTGTTGTCGGTAGCCGTGTTAGACGGGCGCTCTGTCAGCTCCATACCTAAACCATGACCAAGACGACCAACGTCGTTGCCCAATGCACCATTGGCTTCTAATACTCCCCACATCGCGTTGTAGATGTCAGTCGTGGTTGCGCCCGGTTTCGCAGCCTCAAAGCCTTTCGTGGTCGCTTCGTAAGTAGCGCGGTATGCCGCTTTGGTTTGCTCAC
>NZ_JBGOOI010000170.1:0-1355 GCF_041439605.1 Vibrio sp. 1F169
ACTCTCCGCACCATTGTGGGCATCTTATGTGGACTCCCCATTGTCAACAGTAATCGTCAGTAAATCAGAAATAAATGCGCACTTATGTACGAGCTCAACAAGAGTAGCTAACTCAGGCTCTACGATATTTACGCGAGTTAGTAGCAAATCTAAGCTACGAGTTCAAGACTCTCAGATGCCCGCTGCTTTGACTAACTGATTTTCATCCAATTTATGCATTTTACTGTTAAGACAATTTACTAAGATACTAACGGTTCAGCTTTATATTCCGTACCTTGAGTTAAAATAGCAAATGCTGTTCTGACATTTTTATTTGCCAACGCTACCGCAGCACACTTCTTACCTCTACGTTCAATTAAATTTTTTAGCCACTCTTCTTTTTTTGTTTTCGGTGGGCGATTGGCAACCTTGCTTACGATCGACATCGCACCAGTAATCAATTGGCTTCGAAACAGAGTATTTTTAAAACCTCTTCCTATCGAACCGATTTTAGCTCTCCCCCCACTTGAATGTTGTATTGGTGTGAGCCCTATGCAGGCTGCGGCTGCTTTCCCTTTACTAAAAGCTCCAATGTCAGCACACCCGAGCGCGATATATAAGTTAACAGCATTAAGGATACCGATGCCCTCAATTTTAAGTAACTTCTTACATTCAGGATGATAATTCAAAGATTCTTCAAGGCAGTTGTCGTAAATATCAATCGCTTCAACCAGCGATAAATATTGATCCCAGGCAGTAGATATTGCCTGACGAAACGAAGGTGAAAAACCATTATCTGCGTCTTCTAGGGTTTCATCAATTGTTGCTCTTAACCCCCCATTTCTGTTGGAGACTTGAATATTTAATTCAGATAACAAAGCAATCAATTGGTTTTTAGAAGCGGTTTTTTGTCTTATGCTTAGTTCTCGTAAGCGGACAATCGATTGTAGTTGCTGCTGTTCGGCTGTTTTACCTTGAATAAAGTTCACATCAGGTAACAGTGATGCTTGTACTATCGCCAAAGCATCATTTTTGTCAGTTTTCTGATTTTGTCTGACCACAGCAACTAATCTCGATGAGATTAAACGAGCATCATGCCCATGAGAAGAAGCGAGTTGCTTCCAATAATTCGAAGTACCACAAGCTTCAAACACGATTGTGGCAGGCCTTGAATTTACTAACCAACAAGTAAACGCCTTCGGTGTCATCTCTGTATTTGAGTGCACTTTTCTGTTTGTATAAATACAAACTTGGATCACTTTTTTAGCTAAATCAACGCCAACAATCGTCTTGTTCATTTGAATCTCCAAATTATTTTGAACCCTACTATTGTAGGACTTAGGGTTGGGGAGTCCAATTATCTAAGTTGACATTTT
>NZ_JBGOOI010000171.1:0-1353 GCF_041439605.1 Vibrio sp. 1F169
TTAACGCTGAGATACGATGTCGAGCTACTACGGTAGTGAAGTCATTGATGCCATGCTTCCAGGAAAAGCCTCTAAGCTTCAGATTGTAAGGAATCGTACCCCAAACCGACACAGGTGGTCGGGTAGAGAATACCAAGGCGCTTGAGAGAACTCGGGTGAAGGAACTAGGCAAAATGGTACCGTAACTTCGGGAGAAGGTACGCTCTTATCAGTGAAGTCCCTTGCGGATGGAGCAGACGAGAGTCGCAGATACCAGGTGGCTGCAACTGTTTATTAAAAACACAGCACTGTGCAAAATCGTAAGATGACGTATACGGTGTGACGCCTGCCCGGTGCCGGAAGGTTAATTGATGGGGTTAGACTTCGGTCGAAGCTCTTGATCGAAGCCCCGGTAAACGGCGGCCGTAACTATAACGGTCCTAAGGTAGCGAAATTCCTTGTCGGGTAAGTTCCGACCTGCACGAATGGCGTAATGATGGCCACGCTGTCTCCACCCGAGACTCAGTGAAATTGAAATCGCTGTGAAGATGCAGTGTACCCGCGGCTAGACGGAAAGACCCCGTGAACCTTTACTACAGCTTGGCACTGAACATTGAACCTACATGTGTAGGATAGGTGGGAGACTTTGAAACCGCGTCGCTAGATGTGGTGGAGTCGTCCTTGAAATACCACCCTTGTAGTTTTGATGTTCTAACGTTGGTCCCTGAATCGGGATTACGGACAGTGCCTGGTGGGTAGTTTGACTGGGGCGGTCTCCTCCCAAAGAGTAACGGAGGAGCACGAAGGTGGGCTAAACACGGTTGGACATCGTGTGGTTAGTGCAATGGCATAAGCCCGCTTGACTGCGAGAATGACAATTCGAGCAGGTGCGAAAGCAGGTCATAGTGATCCGGTGGTTCTGAATGGAAGGGCCATCGCTCAACGGATAAAAGGTACTCCGGGGATAACAGGCTGATACCGCCCAAGAGTTCATATCGACGGCGGTGTTTGGCACCTCGATGTCGGCTCATCACATCCTGGGGCTGAAGTCGGTCCCAAGGGTATGGCTGTTCGCCATTTAAAGTGGTACGCGAGCTGGGTTTAGAACGTCGTGAGACAGTTCGGTCCCTATCTGCCGTGGGCGTTGGAAAATTGAAAGGGGCTGCTCCTAGTACGAGAGGACCGGAGTGGACGAACCTCTGGTGTTCGGGTTGTCATGCCAATGGCATTGCCCGGTAGCTAAGTTCGGAATCGATAACCGCTGAAAGCATCTAAGCGGGAAGCGAGCCTTGAGATGAGTTTTCCCTGGCGCTATAAGCGTCCTAAAGGGTTGTCGTAGACTACGACGTTGATAGGCAGGGTGTGTAAGTGCTG
>NZ_JBGOOI010000172.1:0-1333 GCF_041439605.1 Vibrio sp. 1F169
TGATGTATGGAATCCACTCCCTCTCTGCCAGTCTACACTTAGCAGAGTGCCATTATAACGAGGGCTCCAATATGTTGACTAAAAATGTTATCGCTATCGACCTAGCAAAAAATGTTCTGCAAGCCTGCCATATCAGTGTTCACGGTGAGATGCTGTCCAATAAACCTCTAAGTCGACAGAAAATGAAAGAGTTTCTTGCCAAGGCTAAGCCTTCCATTGTCGCAATGGAAGGGTGTTGCGGATGTCATTATTGGGGTCAGTTAGCTCAAAAGTTTGGACACGAAGTGCGGATTATCAACCCGAAGAAAGTGAAAGGCTACCTAGAAGGACATAAAACTGATCATAATGATGCCCTTGCTATCGCTAATGCCGCTATCCAAATTGGTATCAAGTACAGCCGTCCAAAGTCATTAGAACAACAATCTATGCATTCATTAGAAACCAGCCGTAGGTTCTTATCTCGTAGTGTGGTTTCCTTAGGGCTTCACATTAGAGGGACGATTTTGGGCTACGGGATAGCAAACCCTAGAGGTGAAAAAGGTTTAAAAGCGTCGGTTCAAACAGTACTTGATGGAGAGACCTCAATACCAGCAAATGTTGTATCCGTTCTGTCCATGTTGTGGGAGCAATATAAAGAACTGAAAGCAAAACTCATCGCGTTCGAAAAAGAGAAAAATGCTTTAACCCGCCAGATAGAACCATGCCAACGATTAATGGAAATTGAAGGTGTTGGTGAAACAACAGCTGCGATGCTCTATACAACTCTTGGTGATGGAAAGCAGTTCAAGAATGGAAGACAAGCTTCAGCGTTTGTTGGTCTTACACCCAAACAACACAGTTCAGGTGGCAAGGTCTTTATGATTGGGATCGATAAATGCGGTGGAGTGAAGGAGCTACGCTCCCTTCTCTATCTTGGTGCAATGTCTTACGTTGGACGACTCCCCGAAAAACCGAAGACTCAAAAGGATGCTTGGTTGAGGAGTATCATAGATCGTATCGGCTTCAAGAAGGCCTGCATTGCACTGGCGAACAAAGTGGTACGGACTGCGTGGGCAATGCTTCGGTATGAGACTGAATACAAACCAGTATTACTTACTAATTAATCACTAACAAATTCTAAAATTTTACAAAATGATGAAGCATAAAAGGTAAGACCAACCTACTGAAAACCTGGCCGTTCTGTCATGCTAAGCAAGCTGCTAACTCGATAAGGACAGTAGGTGCGCAAAACATCAAAGGCTAGAAGGTAGCTCCTTCAATAAGAAGCCGAATATACGACCGCATCTTAACTTTTATTACCAAAATCACTTTGTAAATACGTGGATTCCATATA
>NZ_JBGOOI010000173.1:0-1320 GCF_041439605.1 Vibrio sp. 1F169
GTTCAACACTTGGGATTTAGTGTTGGCTACGCAACACCTTAATCCTTATTTGTTAGGTGTGGTCTAAATTAGTACTTTTTGAAGTTATCTAAGCTTCTACCACCTTCACCCGATATATTCAAAATTCGGCAAACAACTTCAAAATATTTAGGTTCTATTCCTGGGATTTCTTTGCACTCACCATGATCGTTAAGTGAGCGAATTGTCGGGAAGTGTTCCCACAAGCTATTGTTGGTTATGTAATTATTTACTTGTGTGTGTTTTGAGAACCCATTTGCCTTAAAGATATCTATGTATTCTTGAATTTCCGTACTTTCCGCTTGGCTTAAACTCATCCCTTTCAAGACGCTATGTGCTTGATGTTTTGTACTGAACTCTTTGTAAAGTAAATACTGTTTCTCGAATTTATTACTACCTCCGGAGACTAACAATTGAAGTTGGTGCCAACTCAATTTTACTATATTAGTAATATGTATTGTTGAGCGTTGCCCCTTTCGATTTGTCACCTGAACGATTTCATTTACCTTAAAGTTCGCAATTTGACGGTTTAAGACAGGATCATATTCGAATTTTTTCTCAGTAGTTACCGCTGTAGTAAAAAGAGATTTATGTTGCTTAACTAATGAAGCTTGAGGTTTTACAAGTCGAGCTATTACTCGTTCAGATTTGGGTATTGGCTCAGATTTAAGCGCCTCTTCAAGTGTCTTTCCAGTCTGTAGTTTTCCCAGTACCTTTTCTGCAGTTGCACGACTAAACTCATGATGGATTAACTCACCATTTTGAAAAATACCGTAATGCGTTCCAAGGCTATTATTGCTCATTCTATTAATTTTGAAACTCATTCTTTAAACTGACCTCTTGAACACCTAACGCCCAATTAAGGTGTGAGGCACGCAATACCAATGCTACCGCATACCACCTAAATCACTAAAACCAACGCATAGCAAAAATGCCACGCGTGCCGAATCACTCTTAAATTGTTTGTTGAACGAAGCCGCTGCGCGGCAGAGTAAAGCGAGCGCAAGCCATACTCTTGTAACACCATCACCCTGATGGTCATTCACAGGAGTAACCCCATGAAACCAGCCGACTTAAAACGCTACAACGCCCTTTATGAACAACACCTTACCAATCTAAAGCTGCAAGGTAAACGACCCGCAACCATTGATGCCTATTCTCGTGCGGTTCGTCGGATCACCGCACATTTTGATCGAGTCCCTGATACGTTAACCACCAATGACCTTAAACAGTTCTTCGCTTCTCTCATCCAAACCCACTCGTGGAGCACCATTAAACTCGATCGTAATGGCTTGCAGTTTT
>NZ_JBGOOI010000174.1:0-1312 GCF_041439605.1 Vibrio sp. 1F169
TGTCTCGTCCTAAAATACGTTGACAGTTTTTCTACTAAGCCAACAGCGTCAGCTGTTGGCTTTTTTCATGCACCTCATTTGGAGTTTTCATCCTGAGACTAAGGTGCGGCCTCATGTTGTTATAGGTACTTATAGACTCTTTTACTAGTTGTTTAAGCTCTCCGAGGTTTTTACACTTATCAAGTAAGAACTCTTGTTTCAGGATTCCATTTATCCTCTCTGCCAAGGCATTTTGGTAGCAGTCATAACCATCTGTCATCGAAGGCATTATGCCGCTACTTTTCAACTTATCTTGATAAACACCTGAGCAATACTGCAGACCACGATCTGAATGATGGATACAAGGACGATGATATCGACGCCCTTTGATAGCCATATCCAGCGCTTTCACGACATCCGTCGCTTTCATTTCATTGCTCAGCTCATAGCCCATTATTTTTCGACTAAACGCATCCGTAACCAATGATAGGTAGTGAACCCCTTCATCAGATTGAACATAGGTTATGTCGCTCACCAACACACTCTCCGGACTACATGGTTGGTAGTCCTTTAATAAATTCGGGTGTTTCTTCATCCAATGTCTACTATTGGTCGTTTTTGTAAAACTACGTTTAGGTCTTACCAATAATCGTTCATCGCGTAAGTAGTTGAAAAGCGCATCTCGACCTAACTTGATACCTTGTTCTTGTAGTTTGGGTTTAAGCAAAAAATAGAGCTTTCTAGTACCAACCCGAGGCATATAACGCCTAATATCCAACACCATTTTTTTAATCGGTTTAAGCTCTAACTGACGATGATGAATTCGCTTCTCTCGTTGATAAACACTCTGCCTCGTTATACCGCATAGCTTACATATTCGAACTAAACTTATTCCTTCCTGTTTTTGAAGGCTTCTTGCTCCTTGGCTAGATACTTTTTTCTGAGACTGGTTCCGTGCTCAGCATCAAGAATATCAACCACTCTATTTAAAAAGAGATTCTTGATTTTTTCGTCTTCTAACTCTTTCTCAAGACGTTTTATTTTCTGTGCAGGTGATTCTTTAGGCTTAGGTGATTGGTGCATGGCATTCATCCTTGGATTTTGCGCCCAACCCATCTTACCGTGCTTTCGAAGCCAGGTTAAAACGGTTGAGCGGCCTTGGATACCATAAATGGTTTGGGCTTGTTTATATGTCATATCGCCTCTTTCTACAGCAGCGACAATCTGTAATTTAAAGCCTAGTGTGTAATCACGCTGAGTGCGCTTAACATAGGTCCTATTTGAAGTAGTCATAATTCGTCCTCAATGTGTAAACACATTTCAGGACGGGACA
>NZ_JBGOOI010000175.1:0-1296 GCF_041439605.1 Vibrio sp. 1F169
CCCTCTGCGGCGCTTTTTGCAATCGTGAAGGCAGCCCACCTTCGAGGCCATCTGAGGTAATAATCCCAGACGGCAATCTCATTCGTTACAGCGACCAATTAGGAAAACGTTTGAGGTGATCTTCTAATCGAAGTTTCCCTTCGCGCTTTTTGGCCCGCTCTGCTCTTTTCGCCGAGAGCGTTAACGTTTTATTCGCCTTTGATGAGAGATTAAAAGCGATACCGACTTCCTTGTTCTCAACCCTACATTCTGATTTAAAATTCATACAAAAGTCTTCCTAAATAGAAAAAACCGAAACGCTCTCGTTTAGACCGAAACATCAATGAGTCATGTAATCGCTCACTGGCGTCTAATTTTGTTGAGTTTGTGACTTACTTATCATTTCTTGAATTTAACATAATCTAAATAATACGCACCAAATTAAGGTGCTGATTTTAAAGAAAATAAATGGGGTTTTAATGTTGGCGCTATTGTTATTAGGCATAATTAATATATTAATTATTTTAATTTCACTCCCTCAATGTGCTATAAATTTTTCTAAGGTTATTTGTTATCTTTTTGTTATTTATCGGTTTTTTATCCGTGCGTATTATTTAGATTATGTAAAGGGAAAAACCACAAGGTTACTTAAAGATTGAAATATCAGGCGATGCTGCGCTATACTTGCTTTAGGTCGTTAAGGTTAAAACACACTACATTGGCTGCTAACCAGTAGTGCCCTATGTAGTGTGTTTTTTCTAAGATTTAGAGTGTGTTAGAGGTGGTACTCTGACCATATAGCACTTGCAAAAAAGCCGGCTTCCCAATAGTAGCCGGCTTTTTTGTGTCTAAAAAACGGGATTTGATTTGTTTCTTCGGTTGAGATAGCGTGAAATTTCACCGTTTGGACAACCAATCTAAACACTCCCCAAAAACCTATTGGACCTCAAAATATGACTCCTTTGACTCAGCCTTGGCGTGGGCTAAAGCCCAAACAACACATTCTCAATCACACCGCTTGTTTATCCCTCGGGATGAAGTGCTGTGTGCTTTAAACGTGGACGGTGAATGTTATGAAGACGCCTGGACACGACTCCTCCCCTCCCCCGCTCGATAAATCGAGTTACGATGCGGAGTATCGCCGTAAGCGTAAGGATCGGAAGCTGGATTTGATTGAATTGTATCAACGTGTCGTTGAAGAAGAGAACGCGCGGAACCCTAAGACGCCTTTTGAGATCGGATTTAAGTCTCGCCGGTTGCTTCGAAGCGGTAAGGTAGAAACCCTACCGCCAGAATACGCGCGGATCTTAAAAGGGT
>NZ_JBGOOI010000176.1:0-1292 GCF_041439605.1 Vibrio sp. 1F169
TGACCCGTCCTGATATGGGTTGACACTTGATTGACTAAAACGCTCGATGTACTTCATCGGGCGTTTTGTATTTTAGAGCTGTGTGAGGCCTATATTCATTATAGATTTTTACTGATTCGGCGACCATTTTCTTTGCTTCATCTAAATCATTAGGCTTATTCAACAGATACTCCATCTTCAGTATTCCGTTGATCCTCTCTGCCAACGCATTCTGATAACAGTCATAGCCATCAGTCATTGAGCAAGATACATCATACTGTCGATGCAACTCTTGGTATTCAACAGAGCAGTACTGAACACCTCGATCTGAGTGATGTACAAGCTCACCTGTATTCTTCCGTTCTTTCAACGCGTTTAAAAAGGCCTGCTTGACCGTGCGAGCCTTCATATCATCACTTATGTGATAGCCCACGATTTTTCTTGAGTAAGCGTCCGTCACTAAACTGAGATAAGTACTACCACGCCGCGTTGCTAGATAAGTAATATCGGCAACCCATAATTGCTCTGGTCTTTCCGGTATTAAGCCTTCTTTGACACGATTCGGATGGCAGTAAAAGCGATGATTACTGTTTGTGGTTCGATGATAAGCCCTTCGATTCTGCACTAATAATCGATTCATTCTCAGCAGAGAGAATAAGCGGTCTCGCCCGATTTCAATATCGTTCTGAGCAAGTAAATACTTGATCTTACGAGTCCCTATACGAGGGTGCATCATCCTTTGCTCCTTCACAAAACCGAGTACTGATTCATCTTTCTTTGTCTGATGAATTTCTGCAACACAGCGCTTGTAGAAAGCTTGTCGTGTAATACCTATGAAGTGACAAGCTTTAGTGACGGTCAACTTTCTGACCGTTTTTTCCTTAATAACTCGGCCTTGCGCTTCTTTGAGATTCGGACACCGAAATCTCGATCCATGACTTTTACAACCGCTTCAAAGAACTCAGCTTTGAGCTGAGTCTCTTCTAATTGCTGCTCGAGCTCTTTGATTCGTTGCTCTGGGGTTTGAGTTGAGGAAGAGTTTGACATAGTCGCTCCTAACGCTCTCGATTGTTCTATTCCTTTAGACCAATCTAGTTGACCATGTTTGCGAAGCCAAACTAAAACGGTAGAGCGACCTTGGATCCCATAACGTTCTTGAGCTTGCTTATAAGTCATTTCGCCTTTTTCAACTTGGCTTACGACTGCCAATTTAAAGGCAAGAGAATAATCTCGTTGAGTACGTCTACTTGTTGTTTTCATGACACTCTCCAATTTCATGTTGGAAATGTGTCAACCATATTTAGGACGGTACA
>NZ_JBGOOI010000177.1:0-1272 GCF_041439605.1 Vibrio sp. 1F169
GGAAAGCCGCTTTTATCTTCAAGAAGAAGTAGTCTGTATCTCGATACCCATACCCCATTCGTTTGATTAGCTTTATCTTGTTGTTTATCCCTTCCAATGTGCAGGTGTTGAGCGGATAACTTGCCGATGCGAGAATGCCGTGAAGATAAGGACTCAGTTTTCGTGCGAACTCTTTTAATGGCTTAATCCCACTCTCTTGTACTTGTGCCCACCACGCCTCCCAGAGCCCCTTGGCATGCACTTCTGATTCACAATACCAAAGCTCTTTGAGTTGTGCTCCGAGGATGTAAGTGGTCATTAAGTCCTTATTGATATTCAATATTTCTGTAAGATAGCTGTCTTGCTGTGTATTTAAGTTGCCTCTATTTTTCAACAACACCCAGCGTGAACGCTTGACCCATTGCCTCGCTTTTTTATCTTGCTTGAGTTTGTTGGCTTGGTCGACTCTGACTCTATCCATTACCTCACGACCGAACTTAGCAACAACATGGAATAAGTCGTAAACGACTTTTGCGTTCGGACAGTGCGCTTGAACTTCAAGGTCAAAAGCCGTATTCATATCCATCGCGACCGCTTCGATATTGTTGCCATGCTTGCCTAACAGCTCGAAGAACGGTCGTATGTCCTTGCGACTACGGCCTAACCCTATCCAAATGACTTGGTGAGTCTTAGCGTCAGCGATGACCGTGGCATATCGATGTCCTTTAAAGATGGCGAACTCGTCCATGACGAGTTGCCTTAAATCTTCCCATTTTACTGACGGTACAACTTGTCTCAGCCGTCGTTTATCTATTTCCTTAATGGTGTGCCAATGAACGCTCGTTAATTGGGAGATATGCTTAATGGGAAGAAGAGGTAATAGTTGTTCTATATAGCTTTTTAGGCGCTTCGTTATGCGAGCATAAGGCTCTAACCAAGATATAGACTCTGTTTTTATGCCGCAGTTACGACACTTAATCCTTCGTGTTTGAACGTAAAGTTCAACAGGAACACCGAGTAACATGGCATCCTTTACATGACGCCATTGATACTCGTGGATAGCTTCGGCTTCAAGACCACAAAGACACTTAGCCTCAGAGTTAGGTTTAAGAGTCAGGGTAATAAGTGATGCTGTCTGGTGAGACTTTACTATTTGAAAGCCTTCCCAGAATGAAGATAGGAAAGTATGATTCGGCATAGAAACGGTAGTTTGTGTATGATTTTTGTTTGGCGACTAAACCATATCACTTACTACCGTTTTTGTTTTGAGTTCCCGCTAATCCGCGATGAACC
>NZ_JBGOOI010000178.1:0-1243 GCF_041439605.1 Vibrio sp. 1F169
TGATCCGCACCAGAAGTTTTGGACACTGAGTTAAGTGAGTACAATCACTAACGAGGTGAACAATGACAACTAAGAAAACACGAATTAAACATGCTCCTGAATTTAAAGCCGAAGCGCTTAAGTTAGCAGAGAAAGTCGGTGTCGCTGCCGCCGCACGACAGCTTTCACTATATGAATCTCAAATTTATGGGTGGCGTAAAGCCGTCAAAAAAGATGCGAAAATCAGCGATAGAGAAAGAGAACTCGCCACTGAAAATGCCAAGCTCAAGCGATTATTAGCAGAGCAAGCTGAAGAGCTAGATATCGTAAAAAAGGCCGCCACCTACTTCGCGAAAAATCTAAAATAGATTGCTATGAGTTTATGCTCGAACACCTGATGCAATATAGGATTATCCGTATGGCTAAGGTGTTTGGGGTTTCTCGAAGTGGGTTTTATTATTGGATTGATAATCGCCATAAAGTCACTCAACGCAACGAGCACCGCAAGCAGCTTGATAACAAAGTTCGAGAAGTCTTTGATGATAAAAAGGAACGCGACGGTGCAAGGCGCATTCAAAAAGAACTTGAGGCAAATGGTAATAAGCACGATGTAAAAACCATTGCCGCGAGCATGAAGCGCCAGAGCTTAGTCGCGAAGACCGCCCGTAAGTTCAAATGTACGACAGACAGTAAGCATAGACTTCCTGTAGCCCCGAATTTGCTTGAGCAAGACTTTAATGCGACAGCACCAAACCAAAAATGGGCTGGAGATATCACTTATCTAGCGACAAGCGAAGGCTGGATGTATTTAGCCGTTGTTATCGACTTGTACTCACGGCAAGTAGTTGGTTGGTCAATGAGTACCAGAATGACCGCAACTCTGGTCTGTGATGCGCTATCAATGGCATTGTTCCGCAGAGGTATGCCAGAAGAAGTGATTATCCATAGTGATAGAGGTAGCCAATATTGTTCAAAAGACTACCGCGACTTAATCGCAGCTCATAATCTAAAGCAAAGTATGAGTAGGAAGGGAAATTGCTGGGACAACGCTTGTGTTGAAAGCTTTTTCCACTCAATGAAAGTAGAAGCCGTCCAATACGAGCCGATAATGACCCGAGAAGAGATGCGTCAAGCACTCTTTGAATACATCGAAGTTGATTATAATCGAACAAGAAGGCACAGTGCTCTTGGGTATCTAAGCCCAGTTAACTTTGAAAAACAATATGTCGCTTAATGCGGTGTCCAGTCTTACTGGAGCAGATCA
>NZ_JBGOOI010000179.1:0-1206 GCF_041439605.1 Vibrio sp. 1F169
GGCGGCTCAGGCGCAGGGAAAAGCTTTCTGGTTCAAGAGATTGCCGAAACGGTTTACGCCATGGGTGGTAAAGTGTGGATCCTCGATAAAGGGGCCAGCTATAAAAAATTGACGCTCAGCCTTGGGGGGACGTACATGACGCACGCCAACATCTTCTTAAATCCCTTCACGCATTTAGGCGCCATGCAAAGTGCTGAGTTTGAGTTTGTGGATGACGACGGTAGACCGGTCGACCCCATGATGGAAGCGCTCGATAATATCACGGCGTTGTTTGCCACCATCGCGTCACCCTACGTCCCACTGACGGCGTTTCAACAAAGCGTCTTAGGCGATGCGATAGTGACGGCATGGGAGCGTAAAGGTAATCAAGCCTTGGTGGATGATGTCAGAGACGCCTTGATTGAGATTGCTGGAGAAGAAAGCGACCGACGCATCAAAGACATTGCGGTGCAACTGAAAAAGTTCTGCACCGACGGCATGTACAAAGATGTGTTCAACAAGCCCTCCATGCTCGACCCCAGTGTGGAAATCACCACGCTGGAGCTGGATGGGTTTCCGCCTGCTGTGCTCAGACCCGTGATTTTTGCGTTGATGGTGTCGATTAACCAGCAGATGTACCTGGCTGGCTCTCGCTCTACCCCAAAGCTGTGCATCATTGAAGAAGCCTGGAGCCTCCTCTCTGGGGCAAACGAGCAAGCGAGGGAGTTCATCAACACCGGTTATCGCACCGCCCGTAAGTTCGGCGGCGCTTTTTGTACAGTGACTCAAGGGATTGAAGACTTCTTTAGCAACGAGGAAGCCAAAGCCTGCTACAACAACTCCGATATCCACATCATTCTTCGTCAAGGGGAAGGGTTTGATGAGTATCTGATCCAAAACCCGGATGCCTTCTCACCGTTTGAGCAGCGTCTCATTAAAAGTTTCGCTCCGTCTGCCGAAGCGGGATACAGCAGTGCGCGCATCAAAGCGGGTGGCCATGTCACCTATCACCGCTTTTTCGCCTCTCCGGTGAAACGCGCCATGTTCTCAACCGAGCCTAAGGAGTTTGAGTATTGTGAAAATCTTTATAAACAAGGCCACTCACTGGAGCGCGCCATTGAGCAAACCTCCAGGCACTTTTATGGCAAAGACATTGACGCCTTTAATCAAGCCATTGGGGCGAGCGCTTAAATCCCCCCTTTTTCTTTTGGTCGCTGGACTGGCAAC
>NZ_JBGOOI010000180.1:0-1171 GCF_041439605.1 Vibrio sp. 1F169
GGCGGCCACGTTGCTCGCCTTGTTGGCGCAATTGTTCTGCAATAGTCATAAGTGTGTCCTCGTGTTTCGGTACTGATGAGGCTAGTGACGTAATTAACGCCTCTAGGTTGTTCGTTTCACCCACTTGGAGTAAGTAGCTCATCAATGACTGTACTTGCTTATCTGTAGTGTAATCGGTTAAGAGCAATGTGACCAGAGGCTCAAAGAAATCCATGATATCCCGATGCCTTGCGTGCTTTTGGACAAGCTCAAGCAATGCGATGCGGCGATGCTGCATTATCTCATCATCGGAGATGACCGTGACATCGACTAATGGAAAATCTTGAGTATAGAGCGCTTTAGCTATAAGAGGGTTAACGAACCCTTTTAACCAATTCATCTCATACGGGTAGGGCGAGACCTTACCATGGTAAAACTGCAACGGGATCACCAGAGGTAAGCGCTCATGGCCAGCTTCAATATGTTGCTGCATGGCGGCGATAGCGTAACGCATTAGTCTGAATGCCATGTGTTTATCTGGTCGACTCTGGTGCTCGATTAACGCGTAGACGTAACCTTCCCCCTGAGACGTTGTAAGAGAATAAAGGACATCCGAATAGTAAGGCCGTAAACTTTCTTCAATAAAGCTGCCTGATTCGAGTTTTAGGGTCGTCAAATCACAGATTTCACGCAGCTCAGCAGGCAGGTGAATATCCAATAAGTCCTTAGCGGTTTCTGGATGAGTGAGAAACTGCTTAAAGAGGGCATCATGTGGGGTTGGCGTGGTCTTTTTCATTTTATTATCCTAACACCAAATGAGTTAAATCAGTATCACGATAGGGATTCTGCGCTAGCTTAATTTCTGCTCACGCATCAATTTAGATTATTTAATGTGATTCCCAAGGGAGGTTGACGGGGGAGTGTAAAATGAGAGCAGAGTGCAACAATAGTTAGCCACGCCTAACATTAAGTAGGCTTTCTAACAAAACTCTATTAATCGATTAGGTTTGTAGTAGAAAGCCCCTCTCAATTAGGCCTTTTTCTACAGCGAGATTTATATGCTATAAACGCTGTAACAACAATGGTTAATTGACTAACATGTATCGCTCGGGGATGTTTTAAAGTCATCAAATTTTAAGATTAGGTTTTTTGGTGAAGTTTGTGTTTTGGGGAGTCACACTTGGAGTTCTGT
>NZ_JBGOOI010000181.1:0-1110 GCF_041439605.1 Vibrio sp. 1F169
CACCTTCAACGGCTTACAGAACGCTCCCCTACCCCACATACCCTAAGGTACGTAGCCGCAGCTTCGGTGTATAGCTTAGCCCCGTTACATCTTCCGCGCAGGCCGACTCGACCAGTGAGCTATTACGCTTTCTTTAAATGATGGCTGCTTCTAAGCCAACATCCTGGCTGTCTGAGCCTTCCCACATCGTTTCCCACTTAGCTATACTTTGGGACCTTAGCTGGCGGTCTGGGTTGTTTCCCTCTCCACGACGGACGTTAGCACCCGCCGTGTGTCTCCCGGATAGTACTTACTGGTATTCGGAGTTTGCAAAGGGTTGGTAAGTCGGGATGACCCCCTAGCCTTAACAGTGCTCTACCCCCAGTAGTATTCGTCCGAGGCGCTACCTAAATAGCTTTCGGGGAGAACCAGCTATCTCCAGGTTTGATTGGCCTTTCACCCCTAGCCACAAGTCATCCGCTAATTTTTCAACATTAGTCGGTTCGGTCCTCCAGTTGATGTTACTCAACCTTCAACCTGCCCATGGCTAGATCACCTGGTTTCGGGTCTAATCCTAGCAACTGTACGCCCAGTTAAGACTCGGTTTCCCTACGGCTCCCCTAAACGGTTAACCTTGCTACTAAAATTAAGTCGCTGACCCATTATACAAAAGGTACGCAGTCACACCACGAAGGTGCTCCTACTGCTTGTACGTACACGGTTTCAGGTTCTATTTCACTCCCCTCACAGGGGTTCTTTTCGCCTTTCCCTCACGGTACTGGTTCACTATCGGTCAGTCAGTAGTATTTAGCCTTGGAGGATGGTCCCCCCATATTCAGACAGGATATCACGTGTCCCGCCCTACTCGTTTTCACTGATTATGAGATGTCGATTACGGGGCTATCACCCTTTATTGCGGCACTTTCCAGAGCCTTCATCTGTCTCATTAAAAGCTTAAGGGCTAATCCAATTTCGCTCGCCGCTACTTTCGGAATCTCGGTTGATTTCTCTTCCTCGGGGTACTTAGATGTTTCAGTTCCCCCGGTTTGCCTCCTGTTGCTATGTATTCACAACAGGATACTTACTTATGTAAGTGGGTTTCCCCATTCAGGAATCCCAGACTCAAAAGGT
>NZ_JBGOOI010000182.1:0-1104 GCF_041439605.1 Vibrio sp. 1F169
TGTGGGATGAAAATACAGCCAAAAACTAATCATTGACGCCATAGTCGTTTGTTAGTTGCGTTACTTGCCACAAGCACTGTCCTTACAAGCACCAAGTAATGTATTAATCTAAATGATCTGGTGTATGAAGGTTCGTACCACATTCTTTACACTTATAATCACCTGTCGGTTCACCTTCCATCAGAGCACTAGCTATTGCAGCGAATAGACCAGAGAAGAAACCTTTGATTTCTGTTTCCTTGCTTTCGTCTGGCTTAGAGAAACTTTGATACCTATGAAGGGTCACCTTTTTGCAGTTACAACAGAAAGCTTTTGTTTCTTCAGAACCGTAAGTTTGAACCATTTCTACTACCTCGAAAATGCTAATTTACCACCGAGCAACTAACGCCCAATTAAGGTACGAAGCACGTAACCACAGCACTCAATTTGACCAATGAAAATCTGCCATCATATTAATGAAATCGCATCCTCTATCTGTGATTTCATACTCTAACTTTTCACTTTGACTCAATGATTCTGGAGTAAAAGAATAGAAGCCAACAAACTGCAACCTTTGAGCTAACGATGCTTCTGTAGAATACGACTGATCGCCACCATCTACACAGTGCTTCCTTATATCTCTCACAGAACACGTTGAAGTCACATAAAGATACACCTCGAAGTCTCTTAAAGATATTTTCTCTTCCACCAATTTCTTGAATAAGTGACCTACAATTTTGCATTTAACAAGATCAGTTTGAGAGTCGATATGAAGTACAAGAGTGCTTGCTATTTTTTCCGCAGAGTCCAAATTTTCATTAACCCATGTATTCCACTGGGCGAAAGAATCCCGATTCACATCTGAAAAAGACTCATAAAAGCTAACTACTTTTTTATAGAAAATCTTGTCACTAATCGTTGTTTTAACATTGTAAAGGTCAACCAAATTATTAATGATTGGAATGTCTTTCAATAAACCATCGTCCAAGATGCTGTGAGTACAACCTCAGAATTATTTACAATAATGTCTTTAAAATCGCCGAACTTCATTAACTTTTCCGTTTAAGCGCCTTGTTGAACGAAGCCGCTGCGCGGCAGAGTAAAGCGAGTGCAAGCCATACTCTT
>NZ_JBGOOI010000184.1:0-1050 GCF_041439605.1 Vibrio sp. 1F169
TTTGATACAGCGAGATAGCGTTATTGGCTTTAAATCCCTGACGGCTTGATACGCGATTAAGCATCACCACTTTACTGCTCGATTGTTTGGCTTTATCGGTGAGGGCCAGCAACTCATTGGCACTCATCTTATTGGCGTCATCGATGAGCAAGATGTCTTTATTGGTCAGCGGCGTATCGCTTTGCAGTAAGCTATGGGTAGTGTGGCGCTGCTCTGGTGAAAAGAGCTGACCGACCCAGGCGCTGAGTGTTTGACTCTTGCGCTGTACGCTCTCCATGCCCTCAGTCTTGGCTTTCACGCTTTGGGAGACCAATTGGACACGCTTACCGCTGTGATTGCCTACATTGAGTAGCTGCTGCGCAATACCCTGTGATGAGCCGTGTACATTGACCACATGGAACTGTTTGGTGGAGTGGTACAGCTCGGTCAGTATACGCTGCTGGCTTTCAGGGATAGCGAGCTTGTTGAGCGTGTTCGATTCAACGTGGGTGCGCATGTGATGCGCACGACCTTGTGTGCTGTCGATAAGCGCTTGTTCGTTATCAATTAAGCCTTTGGTGGTGTATTGCCCTTTTTGACTGAGTCCTATCAAGTCGCCCTGTTTAATCATTGCATCCGCGACTTTTTTGATATCAAGGGCGTTGAGTTGCACGCCGCCTTTGGTGAACTCTGAGGCGGTGAGTTCAATGATTTTTTCAAGGTGTAACGCAGTGCTGTATTGCCCTAGATGGTCAATGGCTCTGCTGATCGCGGCTTGGGTTTCACCGAGTGGCGGGGTATTTTGCGCTTCCTTTACTTGTTGCGCCATGGTGACAAGCTCTGCGGGGTCATACCCTTGCTCTTTTACGGTGCTTTGCCACTGTTTGTTGAGGCTGTCACTGCTCTGGTAGGTTTTGCTTTTACGAGTATCGAGGTTTGCTACGTCTTTCGCCGCGCGCGAGTCAAAGCCTAAATCGAGTGTGCGTTGGTCAATTTGTTGTTTGCGAGTGGACGACGCATCAAGAATAGGCTGAGGGACACCGCTGATTTCGAACTGACCGTTGCCGACGC
>NZ_JBGOOI010000185.1:0-1044 GCF_041439605.1 Vibrio sp. 1F169
GTCACTTGCGAAGGAATCACATTCACGGTTCCATTGGTAACAAAGTTAGTCACCGAGATAACCGCCGTCTCATCAATGGCGCTCAAATTACGCGAAACGATGGTTTGCAGTGCTGTGACCACCTGAGCTCCAACAACAATCGGATCGGTTCCCATGTGTGGCATCGCCGCGTGGCCGCCCGTCGCTTTGATCACAATCTCAAAACTGCTTTCACTTGCCATAAGCGAGCTTGGACGAGTCACAAATTTACCTTCTGGGATACCCGGTAAGTTATGCATAGCGTAAATCGCATCCAAATTCCAACGAGTGAACAGGCCATCAGCGATCATCGCTTTCGCTCCTGTGCCTCGCTCTTCATCTGGTTGGAAAATGAAGTATACAGTGCCATCAAATTGCTTACTGGTTGCTAACTCTTGCGCCGCACCCAGTAGCATCGCGGTATGGCCATCATGTCCACAAGCGTGCATCGCTCCTTCATGTTTTGAAGCGTGACAAAAAGTGTTCTGTTCATGAATGCGCAGCGCATCCATATCCGCACGTAGACCAATCGAGCGATCGCTTGTGCCATTTTTCAGAATTCCAAGCACACCTGTTCCGCCAATACCGCGGTGAACTTCAATGCCGAACTCTTCGAGCTTGTTCGCTACGAATTCAGATGTTATGAACTCTTCAGTACCGAACTCTGGATACTGATGTAAATGGCGGCGCCATTCTGTAACGTTGGCAATGTTAGTCATGGAAACTCCAATAAATACTTAAAATTAATTTGTTAAAACTGTTTTAGGTGTCATCCCGCGGGACTTGTTGGATGCTGCAAACAGCATCATTGCTACAATAATCAAGCCAACAGCCAGCGTCCTAAAAGGTGTGATGGGTTCGCCAAACACCAAAACAGCGATGAAAAATGCAGACATAGGGATGAGGTTTAAAGCCATACTGCTGCCTTCAACACCAACACGCTCTATGCCGTATATGTATGCGATGTAGCCCAGCCCTGATACAAAGCCACCTAGCACGATAATGCAGAGTAACGACCAAGAAGGG
>NZ_JBGOOI010000186.1:0-1021 GCF_041439605.1 Vibrio sp. 1F169
TGTCTAAAGAAAAATTTGAACGTACGAAACCGCACGTAAACGTTGGTACTATCGGCCACGTTGACCACGGTAAAACAACTCTAACTGCTGCTATCTGTACTACACTTGCAAAAGTGTACGGCGGTGTTGCTAAAGATTTCGCATCTATCGATAACGCTCCAGAAGAGCGCGAGCGCGGTATCACAATCGCAACTTCTCACGTTGAGTACGATACTCCTGAACGTCACTACGCACACGTAGACTGTCCTGGACACGCCGATTATGTTAAAAACATGATCACTGGTGCTGCTCAAATGGACGGCGGTATCCTAGTTGTTGCTGCTACAGATGGCCCTATGCCACAAACTCGTGAGCACATCCTACTTGGTCGTCAAGTTGGTATCCCTTACATCATCGTATTCATGAACAAATGTGACATGGTTGATGACGAAGAGCTACTTGAGCTAGTAGAAATGGAAGTTCGTGAACTTCTTTCTGAGTACGAGTACCCAGGAGACGACCTACCAGTAATTCAAGGTTCTGCACTTGGCGCTCTAAACGGCGAAAAGCAGTGGGAAGACAAGATCGTTGAGCTTGCAGAAGCACTAGATTCTTACATTCCACTTCCAGAGCGTGCTGTTGATCTACCGTTCCTACTTCCTATTGAAGATGTATTCTCAATCCAAGGTCGTGGTACTGTAGTTACTGGTCGTATCGAGCGCGGTATCCTACGTGTAGGTGACGAAGTAGAAATCGTTGGTATCAAAGAGACTACTCTTACTACTTGTACTGGTGTTGAAATGTTCCGTAAACTGCTTGACGAAGGTCGTGCAGGTGAGAACGTTGGTGCACTTCTACGTGGTACTAAGCGTGATGACGTTGAACGTGGCCAAGTACTTTCTGCTAAAGGTTCAATCAACCCACACACTAAGTTTGAGTCTGAAGTATACGTACTTTCTAAAGACGAAGGCGGCCGTCACACTCCTTTCTTCAAGGGTTACCGTCCACAGTTCTACTTCCGTACAACTGACGTAACAGGCGA